>NZ_DAORSO010000057.1:0-1978 GCF_035443565.1 Ornithinibacter sp.
TGCGGTGCCCCTCTACCGCGACGAGGCGATCGTCCTGCGCACCCAGAAGCTGGGTGAGGCCGACCGCATCGTCACCCTCCTCACCCGACGCCTGGGCAAGGTGCGTGTCGTCGGAAAGGGTGTGCGGCGCACCAAGTCACGCTTCGGCAGCCGGCTCGAGCCCGGCATGCACATCGACGTCCAGTGCTACGAGGGGCGCAACCTCGACACCGTGACCCAGGTCGAGACCCTCGACCCGTGGGGGGATGCCATCGCCCGCGACTACCCGAGCTACACCGCCGCGACCGCCGTGCTCGAGACCTGCGACCGGCTCACCGAGGAACGCGAACCCGCCCTTCAGCAGTACCTCCTGCTCGCCGGCGCGGTCCGTTCCCTGGCCGGCCGCGAGCACGACCCGAACCTCGTGCTCGACGCCTACCTGCTGCGCGCGCTCGCCGTCGCAGGTTGGGCGCCGAGCTTCCACGACTGCGCCAAGTGCGGCGCACCCGGCCCACACCGCGGGTTCCACGTCGTCGCGGGTGGGGCGGTGTGCCCGAGCTGTCGTCCACCGGGATCGGCCGCCCCGGCCCCCGAGACCCTGCTGCTGCTCTCGGCGCTGCTCGCCGGCGACTGGGCCATCGCCGACGCCTCGGACCTGCACCACCGCCGTGAGGGCAGTGGCCTGACCGCAGCCTTCCTGCAGTGGCACATCGAACGCGGCATCCGAAGCCTCCGTATGGTGGAGCGGTGAGCGCGCCCACCCCGTACCCGCCGCCGTTCCCGCACCCGAGCGGGGCCCGCCCCCCGGCCATCGCACCGGACCGGATGCCGCGCCACGTCGCCGTCGTCATGGACGGCAACGGGCGCTGGGCCAACCAGAGGGGCCTGCCGCGCACCAAGGGTCACGAGGCCGGCGAGGCGGCCCTGCTCGACGTCGTCGCCGGAGCCATCGAGGTCGGCGTCACCCACCTGTCGGCCTACGCCTTCTCGACGGAGAACTGGAAGCGCAGCCCCGACGAGGTGAAGTTCCTCATGGGCTTCAACCGCGACGTCATCCGCCGGCGCCGCGACCAGCTGCACGAGTGGGGCGTGCGCATGCGCTGGGTCGGGCGCCGCCCGCGCCTGTGGGGATCGGTCATCAAGGAGCTCGAGGTGGCCCAGGAGCTCACCCGCCACAACACCGGCCTCACCCTGTACTTCTGCGTGAACTACGGGGGACGCGCCGAGCTCGGGGATGCCGTGCAGCGCCTCGCCGAGGACGTCGCCAAGGGTCGGCTCAAGGCGCGATCGGTCGACGAGCGCACCATCGCCCGCTACCTGCCCGAGCCCGACATGCCCGATGTCGACCTGTTCGTGCGCAGCTCGGGGGAGCAGCGCACGAGCAACTTCCTGCTCTGGCAGAGCGCCTACGCCGAGATGGTCTTCCAGAACCGGCTGTGGCCCGACTACGACCGGCGCGACCTGTGGGAGGCCATCCAGCTCTACGTCGATCGCGAGCGTCGCTATGGAGGCGCCATCGACCTACCAGAGACTACGAGCTAGCCCTCGAGCAGGCGGCGCAGAGGCCGTCGATCTCGACGGTGTGCCGCACCTGGGTGAACCCGTTGGCCGCGGCGACCGCCTCGGCCCAGCGCTCGACGGCGTCCCCGGTGACCTCGACCGCGAGACCGCACGAGCGGCACACGACGTGGTGGTGGTGGTGTGCCGTCGCACACGAGCGGTAGACGGCTTCGCCCTCGGCGGTGCGGATGACGTCGAGCTCGCCCTCGGCTGCCATGGCCTGGAGGTTGCGGTAGACGGTCGCGAGGCCCACCTTGGTGCCCGACCCGGCCATGGCCGCATGGATGTCCTGGGCCGAGCGGAACTCCGGGGAGCCGTCGAGAGCGTCGGCGATGGCCGCGCGTTGGCGGGTCGGGCGCCGCTCGGTCTGGATCTGCTGGATCTGGTCGGTCATCGTGTCTCCGCCCCGGCTCGGTGGTGCTCGTCGTCGTGGCCGTGT
>NZ_DAORSO010000057.1:2078-10015 GCF_035443565.1 Ornithinibacter sp.
CGTCGTGGCCGTGTTCGTCGTAGTGCCCCTCGTGCGCCGCGTGGCGGTGCCCGTCGTGCAGGTAGTCGACGTGGTCGTCGTGCTCCACCGCGGGGTGCCCGCAGTCGGGCCCGTGTTCGTGGTCGTGCCGCTCGGCCCGGTCGTGGGCCGCCCGGCGCAGCCGGGCCACCACCGTGGTCACGACACTCGCCGTCACGAAGGCAGCCACGGCGAGCAGCACGATCGTGCCGCCAGACGGCGTCTCGGCCGCGTAGGACAACAGCACCCCGCCGACACTGCTCAGCACCCCGATGAGCACCGCCCACCACAGCCCGGAGCGGAAGCTGCGCGCGAACAGCTGCGACGTGGCGTTCGGCAGGATCATCAGCGCGCTGATGAGCAGCAGGCCGACGACCCGCATCGACACGACGACGGTGACCGCGGTGAGCACGGCGAGCACGAGGTTGTAGCGCAGGACGGGGATGCCGGCCGCGCGCGCGTACTCCTCGTCGTTGGCCACGGCGAAGAACCGTTGGCGCAGCACGAGGGTGGCGCTCAGCACCACGGCGGCCAGCACGGCGAACACGATGATGTCGGCGCGGCTGGTCGTGAGGATCGCGCCGAAGAGGTATCCGGTGAGGTTGGCCGGGGTGCCGCTGCTGCTGCGGGAGATGAGCACGACACCGAGCGCGATGCCCCCGTAGAACATCACCGCGAGGGCGGTGTCACCGCTCGTGCGCCCCGAGGCCCGGATCAGCTCGATCGCGACCGCCGCGAGCACCGCGGCGATGAGCGCGGTCAGCACCGGCTCCTGCCCGGTGAGCACACCGACCGCCACTCCCGCGAGGGCGACGTGCCCCATGCCGTCACCGATGAGCGACATCCGGCGTTGGACGAGGAACACCCCGACGAGAGGCGCCGCGAACCCGGCGAGCAGGGCCGCGAGCAGCGCCTGACGCATGAAGTCGAGGGCGAGCAGGTCGCTCACGGCGCCACCTCCCGGGGGGTCGGGTCCAGCGGGGCCGCCCCGATGACGTGTCCGCGCCGGGGGGAGTCGTCGTCCGGGTGGTGGTGGTCGGAGCCCACGGCGTGCCGTCGAAGGTGGTCCGCGTAGGCGGCCGGGGTGCCGTCGAAGTCGATGTGGCCGGCATCCAGACACACGATGCGGGTGACGACGCCCTCCAGGGCCTCGAGCTCGTGGGTGACGACGAGCATCGAGGTTCCCCGGTCGGCCAGTCGCTGCAGCACCAGCGCCAGTGCCTCCTGGTTCGCGTGGTCGACCCCGGCGGTCGGCTCGTCCATGACGAGCATGTCGGGGCGCCCGGCGAGCGCCCGGGCGATGAGGACGCGCCGCTGCTGTCCGCCGGAGAGTGCGGCGACCTCCTCCTGGGCGCGATCGGCCAGACCGACGTCGGCGATCGCCTCGCGCACGATGGCCTGGTCCTGGCGGGATGCCGGCTTCCACCACGGCCGGTGGGGGAGGCGGCCGACCTCGACGATCTCGGTGACCGTCGCCCGCACGGACGCCGACAGCGAGTGTCGCTGCGGCACGTAACCGAGCCGGGTGTGCTGGTCGAACTCATCGAGCGGGGTGTCGAAGAGCTCGACGTCACCACCCTGGCGGGTGCTCAGACCGAGGATGCCGCGTACGAGCGTGGACTTGCCCGACCCGTTCGGGCCGAGCAGGGCCACGACCTCACCCGCCCGGACCGTGAGGTCGACCCCGGACACGACCGTGCGGTCGGCGTACCCGAAGGAGGCCGACCGCAGTCGCACGAGCGTGGGGCTGGTCATGAACAGCCCTGGCCCTCGCGCAGGGTCATCAGGTTGGCGCGCATGACCTCAAGGTAGTCCGAGCCGGGGGAGGCATCGGTGAGTCCTTCGAGGGGGTCGAGCACGGCCACCTTGGCACCGGTCTCGCGGGCGATCGTCTCGGCGAGCGCGGGGGACACGAGCGTCTCGGCGTAGACGGTGCTCACCCCGCTCTCGCGGACGTGGCTGACGAGGTCGCGCAGCGCGGCGGCGTCGGGTTCGGCGTCGGGAGAGATGCCGGCGATGCCCTCCTGGCCCAGGCCGTA
This sequence comes from Ornithinibacter sp., assembly GCF_035443565.1. Lineage (NCBI taxonomy): Bacteria > Bacillati > Actinomycetota > Actinomycetes > Micrococcales > Intrasporangiaceae > Ornithinibacter > Ornithinibacter sp. The sequence continues at coordinate 4,136 of NZ_DAORSO010000057.1, forward strand.
GCGGGTGGCGAGGTAGCCGAACGCGGCGTGCCCGGTGACGAGTTCCCTGCTCTCGCAGGTCTTCAGCCCGGCGGTGAACTCCTCGTCGAGCGTGGTCAGGTCGCTCGCCAGGGCGGCGGCGTTGGCCGTGTACGTCGCCGCGTTCGCCGGATCGGCCTTCGCGAAGCGCTCGCCGACGGTCGTCGCGACCGCGGCCATGCGGGTCGGGTCGAGCCAGAAGTGCAGGTCCACCACGCCGTCCGCGGCGTGCCCGGCGTGCTCGTCCGCGCTCTCCCCGGCGTGGTCGTGGCCGTCGTCGGCGCCGGTGACGATGAGGTTCGCGGGCTGCGTGACGTCGAGGGCGGCATCCGCGGCCTGGGTCTTCACGGCATCGTCGACGGCCGGCTGGAAGCCGGCGAGGTACAAGACGGCCTTGGCCTGCGACAGCTGGGCGACGGCCTTCGGCGTGAGCTCGAGGTCGTGCGGCTCGGTGCCGGGCTTGGTCAGCGTCGACACCTCGACGAGGTCGCCGCCGACGCGCTCCGCGACGAACTGGAGGGGGTAGAAGGCGGCCGTGACCGGCATCCGGTCTGCTCCGTCGGTGCCCGACGCCCCATCGGTGCCGCTGTCACCACACCCGGCGAGCACGAGGGCGGAGGACAGGACAGCAACAGCAAGAGCCTTCATGACAATCATTCTCAATCATGGTGAGAATGATTGTCAAAACCGTCAGCCGCGCGGAACCGCCTGGGTGATGGCGATCGCAGCCATCATGACGACGACTGCCACCCGCATCATCCGCTCGGGCATGCTCAGGCGTGGCCACGCGAGGGCACCGATCCACGCGAGCAGGAGCACCACGAGGACGATGAGCACCCAGCCCCAGCCGGGGATGAGGAGGCCGGCGATGACCAGGCCGAGGATGGCCAGGAAGGGCACGAACCGCGGGAGCGAACTGATGTACGTCAGCGCCGGGAGGCTGGCGCGCTCGAAGGACTCACGAAGGCTGGACACGGTGCACCAGCCTACGCGCGGCGAGGCTCAGGCCCCGCACGGGCCGGTTCGGCTGCGGGGCACCTCCCCGGATAGCCTTGCCGCCATGGCCGCTCCCACCTCCGTCGTCGACACCGTCGTCTCCCTCTGCAAGCGTCGGGGGTTCGTCTTCCCCTGTGGCGAGATCTACGGCGGTACGCGCTCGGCCTGGGACTACGGGCCGCTCGGCGTCGAGCTCAAGGAAAACATCAAGCGCCAGTGGTGGCGCTCGATGGTCACCGCCCGCGAAGACGTCGTCGGACTCGACTCCTCGATCATCCTGCCGCGCCAGGTCTGGGTCGCCTCGGGGCACGTCGGTGCCTTCACCGACCCGCTCACCGAGTGCCAGAGCTGCCACAAGCGGTTCCGTGTCGACCACATGCAGGAGGCCGTCGCCGACCGCGAGGCCAAGAAGGGCAAGGAGGTCGACCCCGACTCCATCGAGCTCGCCGACCTCGCCTGCCCCAACTGCGGCACCCGCGGCCAGTGGACCCCACCTCGCGAGTTCAACATGATGCTCAAGACGCACCTCGGTGTTCTCGAGGACGAGTCGGGTCTGCACTACCTGCGCCCCGAGACCGCCCAGGGCATCTTCGTGAACTTCCTCAACGTCATGCAGGCCTCGCGCAAGAAGCCGCCGTTCGGCATCGCCCAGACCGGCAAGAGCTTCCGCAACGAGATCACCCCGGGCAACTTCATCTTCCGCACCCGCGAGTTCGAGCAGATGGAGATGGAGTTCTTCGTCAAGCCCGGCGAGGACGAGGAGTGGCACAAGTACTGGATCGATGAGCGCACCCGCTGGTACACCGACCTCGGCATCAACCCCGACAACCTGCGCCACTACGAGCACCCGGTCGAGAAGCTCTCGCACTACTCCAAGGGCACCACCGACATCGAGTACCGCTTCAACTTCACCGGCAGCGAGTGGGGTGAGCTCGAGGGGATCGCGAACCGCACCGACTTCGACCTCAGCACCCACACGCAGCACTCGGGCACCGACCTGGTCTACTTCGACCAGGCGAGTGGCGAGAAGTACACGCCGTACGTCATCGAGCCGGCCGCCGGGCTCTCGCGCAGCCTGATGACGTTCCTCGTCGACGCGTACACCGAGGACGAGGCCCCCAACACCAAGGGTGGGGTCGACAAGCGCGTCGTGCTCAAGCTCGACCCGCGCCTGGCTCCGGTCAAGGCCGCCGTGCTGCCGCTGTCGCGCAACGCCGACCTGTCGCCGAAGGCCCGCGACCTCGCCGCGATGCTGCGCAAGAACTGGAACATCGAGTTCGACGACGCCGGTGCCATCGGCCGCCGCTACCGCCGCCAGGACGAGATCGGCACCCCGTTCTGCCTCACCGTCGACTTCGACACCCTCGACGACCAGGCCGTGACGATCCGCGAGCGCGACACCATGGCGCAGGAGCGGGTCGCCCTCGACCAGGTCGAGGGCTGGCTCGCGGCCCGCCTGGTCGGCGCCTGATCAGGCTGCACTGATCAGGCCGACGGGCCGTAGCGCTGCCAGACCTGCTCGGCCTCCTCACCGCGGCCGTCGCGGTCCAGCGCCCGGGCCAGCGCCCCGGCGGCGTTGACCCGCTCGTCGACCAGGCCCAGTGCGTGCAGCGACGTGATCGCCTCACGCAGCACGGGTTCGGCCTCGGCGAGCCGGTCGTGGTCGGCGAGCACCATCGCCCCTTCGGCGCGCAGCAGCACCTCGAACTCGGCACCGACGAGAGCCTGGGCGGCCGCGAAACGGGCGACGGCGGCATCCACCTCGCCGTGCTTGGCGAGCAGGTGTGCGCCCTGGCGCAGCACGTGCGGCTCCATGACCTCACCGTCGAACTCGTCGTCGTCCACGCCGGCCTCGTCAGCGAGCACCTGGGCCAGCCCGATCGCGGCGTCGAGGTCGGCGATCCCGGCGATGAGGTCCTCGGTGTCGGCGCGCAGCGCAGCGCGCGAGCGCAGCGCCTCGAGGTAGAGGTCGACCGTCGCGGTCTCGCGGGCGCGCTCGGCCGCGCTCTCGTAGTGCACCGCTGCCGCAGTGAGGTCGCCGGCATCCCAGGCGCAGTTGCCCGCGCGCCACTGGGCGTGCGCGGACTCCATGATCCGTGCCTCGGCCTCGAAGGCGGTGGATGCCGTGGCGAACGCCGTGCGTCCCGGCGCCCACTGGCCGAGCCCGATGAGAGCGTTGCCCAGGGCCCAGGCAGCAGGGCCGACGAGCGAGGGGCTGGTCTCGCGCAGGACGGGCAGGGCTGCCTCCAGCAGTTCGGCCGCCTCGACCGGTCGACCGGTCTCGACGTAGGCCAAGCCGAGGAAGCGTTGTCCGTGGGCGAGCAGCACGGGGTCGCGCAGGCGCGTTGCTGCGGCGACCAGGTCGGCGGCCGGCTCCTCCAGCTCGTCGTAGGTGTTCTGCTCGACGAGGACCTCGCACAGCCCGAGCAGGAGCGGGATGCGGGCGCGCTCGGGCAGGCCGCGCCCCTCCAGGGCCGAGCGCAGGTGGGTCAGGGCCGAGTCGCTGTCACCGGCGGCGTTCGCGATCCGACTGCGCGCGTCCAGGGCCATCGAGCGCAGGACCGGGATGTCCTGGATCCGCGGCATGAGGGCGCTGAACCGGGCGTCATCAGCAACCGGGTCAGGGTCGGTCCAGGCGAGCGCCATCGCCGTCTCGACCTCGCAGAGCAGGGCGCGCTCGCGGGACTCTGCGGCGCGGTAGGCGTCCGCGGCGCGTTCGAGGTCGCGCAGCTCGCCGCCTCCCGGGCGGTGGAACAGCCGCCGCCACAGGCCGCCGGCCTCGGTGTGTGCCCCGATGGACTCCAGGTGGGCCGCGATCTCACGGGCCCGTTCGGCCCCGTCGTCGTCGAGGAGGGCGAGTTCGCCGTCACAGCGAATCACGCCGACGTCGTCGCCACCACGCTGCGAGGCCTCCCTCGCGGACTCGAGCATCGCGCGGTGCTCGTCACCGGGGGCGTCCACGGAACTGACCCGGTCGAGCAGGCCCACGGCGGCCCACTGCTCGGGGGCCTCGACCGGTAGCAGGGCGGCCCGGTCGCGCAGCCAGGCGGCGACGTGGTCCTCCGTGGCCGGATCGAGGGTCAGCAGTGCCTCGCTGAGGGCCCGCGCCCGCTCGAGCACGTCTGTGGATGCCGTGGCACGCGTCGCGCTGCGGCGCCCGCCCGTGGGCGCGGCCGTCGTGGGAAGGCGTGTGGGCGGCAACGTCGGCTCGGTCGGCACCAGCGAGGGGTCATGGGCGGCCGCCAGAGACCGTGACACCACCGTCGAGGAGTAGCGCGCGTCGAAGGCCGCAGCGATGTCGTCCGACGTGGAGGTCAGGTCGCGAACGACGTCAGCGACGGGGCGCCCGTCGATGTCGTCAGGGGCCAGACCCACGGCGGCCGCGCGGTCGAGCACGTGTGCAGCGGTGGCGGAGAACCACATCCGGGCCCACGGGGAGGGGAGGTCGTCGAGCCAGCCGAGGCGCGGGAGCAGGAGGTCGATCGCGCGGTCGGTGTTGCCCAGGCGCAGCAGCACCCGCAGGCAGGTGCCGACGTTCAGGGCGGCGGTGGGGTCGTCCTGAACGAGGTGCCACGACCGGCGGAAGGCGCTGACGGCCCCTTCGACGTCGCCGAGGTGCAGGCGCAGCAGCGCGGCGTCAGCGAGGCTGGTGTGCGGCTCCTCGCCGCAGGTGAGGTCACCGTCGATCACCGGGGCGAGCAGGTCGAGGGCACGGGCCGGGTCATGGGGGGCGACCAGCCGGCTCTGCCCACGGTGCTCGCAGGCCAGGCAGTCGCTGTGCCTGTCCCGCGGCTCGGCGAGCCACGCACTGAGCTCGCGGGCGACGGCGTCCCGGTCGTCGAGGTGCTGCGCCAGGCGGGCGCGAGCAGCATGCACCGGACGCAGCGCCGCGCCCTCGGCGCGGTAGACCTCCTCGACGTCGTCGATGGCCGCCACCAAGGCCGACAACGGCACCTCGGGGAGGGTCTCGATGAGGTCGATCGCCCACTTCAGGCGCCACAGCACCGCGTGGCGGTCGTCCTCCTCCAGCTCGTGGACGGGGTCCAGGGCCCGTCGCAGCCACGTGAAGTGGACGAGGGTGTGTGGGTCGTCGGGCACGTAGTACAGGGCTTGGGTGAGGTCGATGCGGGCGACGAACTCCTCGGCGAACGACTGGTTGGCCTGGGCCAGGCGCAGCGCCATCTCGTGGGCGCGCACACGCTCCATCCCGATGGGTGCCTCGTCCGCCGCCAGCGACAGCCTGGCGAACTGCTCTGACACCTGATCCCACTGGCTCATGCTGGTCCTCCGTCGACGGCCCGGTCGATCAGTGCCGGCAGCGCTCGGGCCACGAGGGCGCTGTCGAACGGGGTGAGGGGGTGCCGCCCGGCGAGCAGGGCGTGGGCGTACAACGCTTCGAGGGCGACCCGTTGCAGCTCGGCGTCACCACAGTCCGCGAGGCGGCGCACCGCGTGGTGCTCGGCGTTGAGGACGAAGCGCGCCACGGCATCCGGCTCGGCGATCTCGGCGAGGGCGGCCGACCAGGGGTCGTCGACCGCGGCAGCCACGTCACGTCGGTCGCGTTCGCGGTGCGCATCGCGGCCGACCAACAGGACGGCGTGCATCGTGGCGGGGCGGAACGAGCGCACCACCGGCCTCACCTCGGATCGCCCGAGCACCTGGCGGGCGACGTCCAGCAGCGGCGCGAAGGCGGCGGCCTCGTCGGGATCGGGATCGCTGAACCGGTCGGCGAGGTGTTCGGGTTCCAGGCGCACGGCCTCCAACCCGTCGGTGCGGGCGACCCATCGTTCGAGGATGGTGCGGTCGTAGGCATACCCGGCGTTGAGCACCGCGATGTCCTCGGCCCGTGCGATGGCGGCCACCTGC
>NZ_DAORSO010000057.1:10115-13797 GCF_035443565.1 Ornithinibacter sp.
ATACCCGGCGTTGAGCACCGCGATGTCCTCGGCCCGTGCGATGGCGGCCACCTGCCCCAGGTGGTGCACCCCGAAGAACTCCTGCGCGCGGGCCCGGTCGGTGCGGGCCATCCGCAGCAGCCAGCACTTGAGCTGGTCGCCGAGCCGGGCGCGGGTCTGCCCCAACACGTCGTCGTCCGCCAGCGACTCGCGCGAGGCGGTCAGGGCAAGCCGCTCGGTGTCGAGCACGGCCCGCACGAAGAACGCCCAGTCGGGCAGCACGTCCGGCAACGACTCGCCGACGAGCATGCGCTTGGCGTAGAGCCGGTGCCCACCGCGCGTGCCGGTGGGGTGCGGCAGGACGAAGGCCTGGCCCCGAACCCCCGACACGGGGTCGGAGAGGTCCACGACGTCCAGTGGCCGGGCCCCGACCACCACCTCGCCGAGGGAGAGCGCGGCATCCCGCCCGCCCCCCTCCCACGGGAAGCGCCGTCCTGCTGCGATCACCGGCCCGCCCGCGGTCTCGACGACGAGATCCACCGGCAGGTAGGAGGCGTAGGACGACGCGAGCCGTTCGACGACCTCGGCGCTGAGCAGGTCGGCTGCGCTCCCTCGGGGTCGCAGGGCCACGTCGGTGCCGGGTTCGGCGCGTGGCTGCGGGGAGAGGGCCACCGAGTACGTGCCGTCGTCGCGGCCCACCCACAACCAGGTCTCGTCGGTGCCGGCCCGCCGCGTCGTCACCCGGATCTCGTCGGTGACGAGGAAGCACGACAACAGCCCGATGCCGAACTGACCGAGGAAGCTCTCGCGCGCCAACCCCAGGGCGTCGCGTTTGGTGGAGGCGCCGATGGTCGCGAGCACCGCCCGGATGCCGTCCTCGTCGAGCCCGATACCGGAGTCGTCGACGTGCAGGCAGCCGTCCGGGGAGAGGTCCGCTGGCACGATGCGCACCCGGCGCGGGGCCTGCGGATCGTCCTGCGTGCGGGCGGTCACGGCGTCGAGCGAGTTCTGGAGGAGCTCACGAAGGTAGACCCGGGGCCCGGAGTACAGGTGGTGCGACAACAGGTCGACCACGCCTCGCAGGTCGACGTGGAATGGTGAGTCAGTCGCCCCCGTCACGGGACGATCTAAGCAGACCGAACGCGAGGAGGTGGTGGGGCGTGGACGGGTCGAACGGGCTGTCCGAGGCCGAGGCCGAGTTCGTCGCGTTCGCGCAGTCGCGCCAACCCGAGCTCCTGCGGGTGGCCCACCTCGTGTGTGGTGACGTCGGGATCGCGCAGGGGGTGCTGCGCCACGTCTTCGTGACGCTCGCGCGGCAGTGGGGCCGGGTCGAGGAGGAACGACCGGATGCCGTGGTGCGCCACCTGGTGTACCGCGACGCCGTCGCGTCGTGGCGGCGTCGGGACCTGCCGTCCCCGCGGGCCGGTGAGCACGGCATCCGGTGGCAGGACGGTGGCCTCGACGAGGACGAGGACGCAGCCGACGACGAACGCCGTCGCGCCGAGGTCATGGCGGCACTGGACTCGCTCACCCCGGCCCAACGGGCCGTCATCGTTGCCTGCCACCTCGAGGACCACGGTGAGGACGCTGCTGCCGCCCTGCTCGGTCGGCCGCTGCGGGTGGTGCGCCGCGACGACGAGGCCGTCCTCGCGCTGCTCGGGTGGACGCCGGATGACGCCCGCGAGAACCTCGAGCTGGCCAGCGACGACCTGCCCGAGACCGACCTCGTCGGTGACGCCTGGGCGCAGGCCGGGCGGCAGCGGCGCTCGGTGGTGCGGCGCAGCCTGCTCGCCGCAGGCTTTGTCCTCGCCGGCGGCGCGGTGGCCGCCGTGGCGCTGCGCGAGCCCGATGCACCACCGAGGCCGCGCCCGGTGCCCACGTCTTCGTCGTCCGCGGCGGTCGCCGACGGTCGGCTGCCGCTGCTCCAGGTCCAGGGCGTCAGGGTCTACCTCGCGCCGGACCCTCGCTCAGAGGCCAACCTGCCGGTGTACCCCCTGCGCGAAGAGCTCGCGCTCCCCGAGACCTTGGACGCCGGTCCCGTGGAGGCGCGAGCGGTTCTGGGCGAGCAGGGCCTGACCGGGGTCGCCAACGCCGTTCGGGGTGTGTTCATGGTGGCGACCTCGGGCGATCGCTCGTCGCCGGTGCTCTACGCCCCCAACGCGTCGACACCGTACGTTCTCGTGCCGTCGGTGCAGATGCCGTTGTCGTCCCTGCGCTCAGGACCGCTCGGCCCACGCTCGATCGCCGACGACCGACACCGGGTGGTGTTCCACCGACCGGCCGCGGTCGTCATCCTCGATGCCCGGGACGGCTCCGTCATCGAGGTGCCGGTGCCCGACCCGACCATCGCCGCGGCCGGCTGGGCGCGTGACGGGCGCACCGTCGTGGCCCGTGGGCGCGATGCCGGATGGCTCATCGACCCCGAGAACTACGGCGTCCGGCGTGCCGAGAACGCCGTGAGCCCCGACTGGTCAGACCTGGTGGACTCCGGCGGCGCCACCGTGCTGCGCACCTTCTCCGGTGAGGGGGAGCTGACCGGCACCAAGGACCTGCGCGGCCCACCGCTCGTGCCGCACGGCACGTCGGTCTCCAACACCGAGGGCTGGGTCAGCACGGGCGCGTGGCTTCCGGAGACCTACCAGCGTGCGGTCCAGCGATCGCAGGGGCTGATGGCCGCCCAGGGGGACCTGCCCCCGATCCCGCGGGTGCTGGCCGCGACAGAGGGCCCACTCGTCCCGGCCCAGTGCTACCGAGCCCTCGGATGGGGCCCGTCCGCCGTGGTGTTCCTCGAGTCCCGGTCCGAGCGAGCGGGGTTCCAGGGAACGGTGCGCCGGGTGCTCGCCTGGGACGTGACCCGGGCCCGACTGTGGCGGGTGGCCGACATCGGACCGGCCAGTCTCATGCTCGGCGACTTCACCGGGTCCTTCGCGATCTGAGTGCTGTCAGGCTCAGACCGTCGGGCCGGTCGCGATCGGCCGGTTCGGGTCCTCGATCCACTCGCTCCACGAGCCGACGTAGGGGATCGCGTCGATCCCGGCCGTGTGCAGCGCCAGAGCCAGCTGCGCTGCGGTGACGCCTGAACCGCACGTCGTGCCGACCGGGGTGTCGCGGTGCACCCCCGCCGCTGCCGCCACCCGGCGGATCTCCTCCGCCGAGCGGAACGTGCCGTCGGTGTTCAGCAGGTCGCCGATGGGCAGGTTCGTCGACCCGGGGATGCGTCCGGCGACGCGGTCGATGGGCTCGCTCTCACCGCGGAACCGCTCCGGGGTGCGGGCGTCGAGCAGCACGCCGGCGCGGGCCATGTCTGCGGCGCCGAGTGCATCGAGGACGGGGACCGAGCCCGCGCGCACGGTGAGGTCACCGCGCGACGGCGACGGCACGGCATCCGAGACGGGCAAGCCGGCCTGCCGCCACGCGGCCAGGCCGCCGTCGAGCACCTTCACCTGCGGGTGGCCCGCCCAGCGCAGCACCCACCAGGCCCGACCCGCGGACAACGAGGTGCTCTGGTCGTAGACGACGACCTCGTCGTCGTCGTCGATCCCGCAGGAGCGCAGCGCGTCCTCGAGCACCCCCGGGTCGGGGAGCGGATGCCGCCCGCCTGACCCCGGTGGGCCGGCGAGGGCCGCGTCGAGGTCGAGGTGGGGTGCACCCGGAAGGTGCGCAGCGGCGTACAGCTCGCGGCCCGGGGTCCCCCGCAGGTTGT
>NZ_DAORSO010000057.1:13897-15664 GCF_035443565.1 Ornithinibacter sp.
CCCGGAAGGTGCGCAGCGGCGTACAGCTCGCGGCCCGGGGTCCCCCGCAGGTTGTACTGCACGTCGATGACCTTCACGGCCCGTCGGGACAGGTCGTCGGAAAGGTCAGCGGCGGTCACCAGGGCGCTCATCCCGCCATCCAAGCACCGATCGGATGCCGCGCTGGGGGAGGATGGTCGGGTGGCTGGTCAGGTGCGTGTCGTCCTCGTCCACGGTTCCCAGCTGAGCGCGGCGCAGTGGACCCGCTACGCCACCCTGCTCGGGCCCGATGTCGACCTCGCCGTTCCTGATCTGCCGGCACACGGCACCCGTCGGGACGAGGCGTTCACGTGGGAACACGCGCTCGGGGTCGTGGGGGAGGCCGTCGAGGGTGGTGTTGCCGGCGTGCCCGTCGTCCTCGTGGGGCACAGCCTCGGGGGGTACCTGGCGATGGCGTATGCCGCGGCCCACCCGCAGCGCCTGTCCGGGCTCGGCCTGCTCGGGTCGTCGGCGGTACCGGCGGGGCCGGGGGCCGCCTTGTACCGGAGCATCGCCTCGGCCGAGCAGCGCCTGGGGGTCGACCGGATGTCGCGGGCGCTGGACCGGCAGTTCGCCGCGATGCTGCCCGAGGAGCTCGCGGCCGTCATCAAGGAGGCCGGCTACGGCTTCGACGGCATACCGGCCGCGTGGGCTGGTGTCATGGGCAACTGCCGGCCGGCGATGCTCGGCGAGGTGACCTGCCCGGTGCTGCTCGTCAACGGCCAGCTCGACCAGCTTCGCGTCGACGTCCGGCGCTACGCGCGGGCCGCGGTCAGCGCCCGGTGGGTGCGCGTGGTCACCGTGCGCCACGGGCTGCACGTCTTCCCGCTGACCCACCCGCACGAGACGGCGGCAGCACTGTGGGAGCTGGTCAGCGCGGCGCGCGGATCGTGACGGCGGCGCCGACCGCCGGGACGTGCGCGACGGCATCCGAGACGGCCCGCAGGTCGTCGGCGAAGCGGTGGCCGGGGTCGGTGGTCCAGGCCAGGCGTGAGGTCGGCCAGCCGGAGGGGTGCAGCGTGCCGTAGTGGATCGGCAGCACGTGGCGGGCACCGCTGCGCACGGCTGCCTCGGCCGCCTCTGCCGGTCCCATGTGACCGGGGGAGAGCCGCGGTCCCCACCCGCCGACGGGGAGCAGGGCCAGGTCGATCGGGGCGCCGGCGAGCTGGGGGAGCAGGTCCATGTCGGGGTGCAACGAGGTGTCACCGGCGAACCACACGACGACCCCGCCGCCACGCACGAGCATCCCGGTGGCGCCGTTCGGCCGGTGCGGCATGGGACGGGCCTCGTGGTCGGCCCTGACGAGGAGCACCTCGACCCCGGGGGCGATGGGGTGCCAGTCATCGCTGGCGGCATCCCCGATCCCCAGCCGGTTCTTGTCCAGCCAGGGCACGTTGCTCCGCTCGGTGACCACCGGGATGTCGCCCAGCCGCCGCAGCGAGGGCAGGTCGGCGTGGTCGTGGTGCAGGTGGCTGAGCAGCACGGCGTCGACGTCGTCGACGTGGCGGTGCACCGGCAGGTCGTGCCGGCGACGCAGCGGTCCCAGACGCGGCCGCAGCAGCGGATCGGTGAGCAGGCGGACGCCACCGAGGTCGAGAAGCACGCTCGCGTGCCCGAGCCAGGTGGCTCGCACTCCGTCGGCTGGGCTCACCCGATCCACTCTAGAGGGCGCTGAGCCCACCCCCGCGTGAGCGCGCTCCGGCTCGGCCTCCAGGACGGTGCCCGGTTCGATCTGACCGGCATTTTGGG
>NZ_DAORSO010000058.1:0-15069 GCF_035443565.1 Ornithinibacter sp.
CTAGGCTCCATTCCATGCGCATCGCGGTCACCGGAGGATCCGGCAAGCTCGGTCGGCACGTCGTGGAGCACCTGCGGGGCTCTGGTCACGACGTCGTCGTGCTCGACACCCACGGGGAACGGTGGAGCGGGTGGTTGGCGATCGACCTCACCGACTACGGCCAGGTCGTCGACGCCCTCGGTGGGGTACGCGGCGAGCAACCACCGGTGGATGCCGTGGTGCACCTCGCCGCGATCCCGGCGCCCGGCCTGCACGCCGACGTGGCGACCTTCCGCAACAACATGCTGACGACGTTCAACGTCCTGCACGCGGCGACCCGCCTCGGGATCGACAAGGTCGTCATGGCCTCGAGCGAGACGGTGCTCGGCCTGCCGTTCGAGACCCCGCCGCCGTACGTCCCGGTCGACGAGGAGTACCCGGCCCGTCCCGAGTCCGTCTACTCCCTCGGCAAGCACCTCGAGGAGACGATGGCGATCGAGCTGTGCCGGTGGCACCCGCAGCTGTCGGTCACCGCGCTGCGGTTCTCGAACGTCATGGACGTCGAGGACTACGCCGAGTTCCCGTCCTTCGACGCCGATGCGGCGCTGCGCCGCTGGAACCTCTGGGGCTACATCGACGGCCGCGACGGTGCGCAGGCCGTGGAGAAGTCGTTGGCGTACACCGTGCCGGGCTTCGACTGCTTCATCATCGCCTCGCCCGACACCGTGATGAGCCGCAGCAACGCCGACCTCGTCGCCGAGCAGTTCCCGGGTGTCGAGGTCCGCGGTGACCTCGGGGAGCACGACACCCTCCTGTCGATCGACAAGGCGCGACGGATTCTCGGCTACGACCCGCAACACTCGTGGCGGGGCGAGGTCTGACCCACCCGCCCCGGCTTGGCAGGATGGGGCCATGGACCCCGCCGCACCGTCGCCCCGACTCGTCGAGCTCGCCCACGCCCACGGCGTCGCGACGGAGTACTGGGACTGGCAGGGCCAGCACGTCACGGTGACGGCCCCGGCGATCACCGCCGTGCTCACCGCGCTCGGGGTCGACAGCGACGGCGACGAGCAGGTCGAACGGGCGCTGACCGAGGTCGACCTCGCCCCGTGGCGGCGCACCCTCCCCGCCACGGTGGTGGCCCGTGAGGGGTGGACCCCGTGGGTGTTCGCCCACGTGCCGGCGGGCACCGGCATCCGCCTCACGGTCCACCTCGAGGACGGCTCGGTGCGCGAGGTGCGCCAGGTGGACCGGTGGGTGCCGGACCGCGACGTCGACGGCGTCGCCGTCGGCGAGGCCACCTTCGAGCTTCCCGGGGACCTGCCGCTCGGGTGGCACCGCATCGTGGCCGACGTGGATGCCGCGCCGATGGACCCGCGCAGCGTCGATGCCACGCTCGTGGTCACCCCCCACCGTCTCGAGCTGCCCCCCGCACTGGCCCGGGGCCGTGCCGTGGGCCTGATGGCGCAGCTCTACCAGGTCCGCTCCGCCGGCTCCTGGGGGGTGGGGGACCTCGGCGACCTCGCTGAGCTCGCCGCCTGGGCCGCCACCGAGCACGACGCCGACTTCGTCCTGATCAACCCCCTGCACGCCGCGCAGCCGGTGGCGCCGATGGAGCCCTCGCCCTATCTGCCGACCACGCGGCGCTTCGTCAACCCCCTCTACCTGCGGGTCGCGGACGTGCCCGAGACCGCCGACCTCGACGACGCGGCATCCGCGAAGGTCGCCGCGTTCGGTGCGGTGGCGACGGCGCTGAACTCCGTCGACCGGATCAACCGCGACGACGCCTGGGCCGCGAAGCGCGAGGCCCTGTGGATCGTGTTCAGCGCCGGCCGCACGGCGGAGCGCGACCAGGCCTTCGCCGAGTTCTGCGCGCGCGAGGGCAGCGGCCTCACGACCTTCGCGACGTGGTGCGCGATCGCCGACGACCACGGGCTGCCGTGGACGACCTGGCCTGAGGAGCTCCAGGACCCCGACTCCGTCGCGGTCGCCCTCTACCGCGAGGACCACCTCGAGGCGGTGACCTTCCACCAGTGGCTGCAGTGGCAGCTCGAGGAGCAGCTGGCCGGCGCCCAGCGCACGGCCCAAGAGGCCGGGATGCCGCTCGGCATCGTGCACGACCTCGCCGTGGGGGTGCACCCGGTCGGGGCCGACGCCTGGGGCCTGGGCGACGCACTCGCCACGGGGGTCACCGTCGGCGCCCCGCCCGACCAGTTCAACCAGCTCGGTCAGGACTGGAGCCAGCCGCCATGGCGTCCCGACCGGCTCGCGGAGCTGGGCTACGGCCCGTTCCGCGACATGGTGCGCACCGTCCTGCGCGACTCCGGCGGCATCCGGGTCGACCACATCATCGGCCTGTTCCGGCTCTGGTGGATCCCTGCGGGCGGCACCCCCGCTGACGGCACCTACGTGCACTACGACCACGAGGCGCTGCTCGGCATCCTCGTGCTGGAGGCGCAGCGGGCCGGGGCCGTCGTCATCGGAGAGGACCTCGGCGTCGTCGCCCCGCACGTGCGCGACTACATGACCGAGCGGGGGTTGATCGGCACCTCGATCCTGTGGTTCGAGTGGGAGGGTGAGCGGCCCAAGCCGCCCGAGCACTACCGCGACCTGTGCCTGTCGACCGTCACGACGCACGACCTGCCGCCGTCAGCGGGGTACCTGCTGCTCGAGCACATCGCGATCCGCGAGTCACTGGGGCTGCTGACCCGCCCGGTCAAGGAGGAGCGGGCGATCGAGGAGGCCTCCATCGCCCGGCTGCGCGACGCCTGCATCGAGCGCGGGTTGCTGTCGCCGGATGCCGTGGCTGACGTCGACGCCGTCGTCGCCGCGTTGCACCGGTGGATGGCGCTCACACCGAGCCGCATGGTGGCCGTCGCGCTCGCGGACGTGGTGGGGGACCGGCGGGCGATCAACCAGCCCGGGACCAGCGACGAGTACCCGAACTGGCGGGTGCCGCTCGCCGGGCCCGACGGGGAGGTCGTCTCGCTGGAGGACGTCCGCCGCGCGGACCTGGCAGGGCCCCTGTTCCGCGCCCTGCACGGCCGGCCGGCCCACGACTGAGCCGTCAGCGACCCAGGGTCGTGCGCAGCGCCGCCTCGATCCGGCCGGGCTCCTGCTCGCGCAACGAGTAACGGGCCCGCACGAGCGGGACGTCGACGGTGAGGACCCGGGTCAGGTCGATGGGCGTGCCCGACACGACTGCGTCGACGACGCCGGCGTCGACCATGGCGCGGATCGTGGCCTCGAGGTCGCGGGTCTGGGCCTCGCCGTAGCCCATGGCCGGCAGGATGCCGCGCGCGTTGGGGTAGCGCTCGTACGTCGCCGCCAACGCGCCCACCGCGAACGGCGTCGGGTCGACGATCGTGGCCGCCCCGGCATCCTTCGCGCCGACCACACCGGCACCGAAGGACATCGACCCGTGGGTGAGGGTGGGGCCGTCCTCGACGACGACGACCCGTCGCCCGGTGACCGCTGCCGGGTCGTCGAGGGTCACCGGGCTGTCGCAGCGCAGCACCTCGGCCCTCGGGTTCAGCGCCTGCACCGATGCCTCGACGGCCGCGATGTCCCCGGCGGTCGCCGAGTCGCACTTCGCGATGATGACCAGGTCGGCCATCCGCACGTTCGCCTCACCAGGGTGGAAGGCGGCCTCGTCACCGGGCCGTAGCGGGTCGGCGAGCACGATGTGGAGGTCGGGGACGTAGAACGGCAGGTCGTTGTTGCCGCCGTCCCACAGCACGACGTCCGCCTCGGCCTCGGCCTCGCGCAGGATGGCCCCGTAGTCGACCCCGGCGTAGACGACGACCCCGGCGTCGATGTGCGGCTCGTACTCCTCGCGTTCCTCGATGGTGCAGTCGTGCCGCACGAGGTCCGCGTGGGTCTCGAAGCGTTGGCAGGTCTGCGCAGCGAGGTCGCCGTACGGCATCGGGTGGCGGACCGCCACGACACGCAGCCCCATCGACTGCAACAACGCGGCCACGTAGCGGGTGGTCTGGCTCTTGCCCACCCCGGTGCGCACGGCGGTCACGGCGATGACCGGGCGACGCGAGCGCAGCGTCGTGCGGCGGGCGCCCGGCACGACGAAGTCGGCACCTGCGGCGACCACGCGCGAGGCGAGGTGCATGACCTGGGTGTGCGCCAGGTCGGAGTAGGCGAGCACCACGGTGTCCACCCGCTCACGCGCGATGAGCGACTCCAGACCGGACTCGTCGACGATCGGGATGCCGTGCGGATAGTGCGGCCCGGCGAGCGCGGGCGGGTAGGTGCGGCCGTCGATGTCGGGAATCTGCGTCGCGGTGAACGCGACGACCTCGGAGTGGGGGTCGTCGCGGTACAGGACGTTGAAGTCGTGGAAGTCGCGTCCCGCAGCACCCAGGATGAGGATGCGTTCGCGAGGATCCGCCGAGGTCGAGGTGCTCATGGCGTGCTCCGTCACGGCTGGGTCGACCGCGGGGTGCGGGACCCGCCGGTGCCGACGTTACTCCCGTGCGGCGGCGGGGGACTCAGGACGTGACGGGAGACGCAGGCACGCCCGGGTGCGCGGGGAGCAGGGCGGCGAAGCGCTGTGCGAACACCCGCCAGGTGCTCTGCAGGTCCTCGCGGCCAGCCGTCACCTGGGCGAGCAGGGCCTCCTGCTCGGGGGTGGTGCCGTCGGGTGAGTCCCAGCGCAGCCAGGCCGCGAACACCTCGGGGGAGGTCTCCGGGTGGAACTGCACCCCCCAGGCGCTCGGCCCGAAGCGCAGGGCCTGGGGCCGCCCGTCGGGGAGGGTGGCGAGCACGGTGGCTCCGGTGGGCACCTCGAGCACGACGTCGTCGTTGTAGTGCACCGCCAGCGCGCCGTCGACGCCCGCGAGGAGCGGGTCGCTCGCCCCGGCATCGGTGAGGGCCACCGGCACGACACCGGTGGTGCGGCCCGACGGGTTGCGTCCCACCGACCCACCGAGGGCCACCGAGGCCAGCTGGTGGCCCAGGCACACCCCGAGGGTGGGGACCTCGCGCGCCACGGCATCCGCGATGAGGTCGCGGGTGGGGGCCAGCCACGGCGCGACGGCGTCGTCGCAGGCGCTCATCGCCCCGCCGAGGACGACGAGGCCGTCGTACCCGGACCACTGCCCCGGGCCCGGCACGGCCTCGCCGAGGTGGCCGCGAACGACCGTCAGCTCCAAGCCGAGGTCGTTCCACCACTGCCCGAGCCAGGCCGCCGGGGCGTCGTTCTCGTGCTGGATCACGAGCAGTCGAGAGCTCATGGCGGGTCAGCCTAGCTGCGTGCCGACCAACGCTCCGATGCCGTAGGTGACCGCCATGGCGAGCAGGCCCCCGGCGACCACGCGCACCGTCGCGCGGCGCGCGTCGGCATCGCCGAGGCGGGCGCTGACCCAGCCCGTGGCGGCCAGTGCGAGCACCACGGCCGCGACGGTGACGGGCACCCTCCACGGCAGGGGCGGGAGCAGGATGGCCAGCAGGGGGAGCAGGGCCCCCAGGGTGAAGGCGAGCATCGACGCCCAGGCCGCCTGCCACGGGTTGGCGTGCTGGGTCGGGTCGATCCCCAGCTCGGCCTCGGCGTGGGCGCCCAGGGCGTCGTGGGCGGTCAGCTGTTCGGCCACCTGGCGGGCCAGGTCGGGGGTCAGTCCCTTGGCGGCGTAGATGCCGGCCAGTTCGTTCAGTTCGGCCTCGGGCTCCTCGTCGAGCTCGCGGATCTCCTTGGCGATCAGGGCCTTCTCGGTGTCGCGCTGCGTGCTCACCGACACGTACTCGCCGACGGCCATGCTCATCGCGCCGGCGGCGAGCCCGGCCATGCCCGCGGTGAACACGGCGCTGCGGTCGGTGGTCGCCGCGGCCACCCCGATGACGAGGCCAGCGGTGGACACGATGCCGTCGTTCGCGCCGAGGACTCCAGCCCGCAACGCGTTGAGACGGCCGGCGATCGACCCGTCGTGGGCCTCGGTGTGCTCGGGTGCCGTGCCCGGCGAGGTCTCAGTCACGAGCGGACGCCCCCTGAGCCGCCGCGGCCGCCGATATCCGGTGGGCCAGCTCGATGTCGAGCTGGGTCAGGCCTCCGGCGTCGTGGGTCGTCAGCAGCCAGTGCGTGGTGCGCCAGCGGATGTCGATGTCCGGGTGGTGGTTCATCTGCTCGGCCTCGTCGGCAGCGGCCTCGACGAGGCGGATCGCCGCGGGGAAGTCGGGTGCCTCGAACGTGGCGACCAGGCTCTCGTCGCGCCGGGACCACCCGGGCAGCCCGGCCAGCTGGGTGGCGACCTCGTCAGCGGAAAGGAGTCGGCTCATGGGGCCATTGTGGACCCGACGACGGATGCCGTCCGCGCGGGGGGCGCGGGCGGCATCCGACGTGCGCCGGGCGGGTCAGATGACCTCGGTCACGGATGCCGGGCCGGTGAAGGTGTCGTCGTCGATGGCGCCGGCGTCGCCGTCACCCGGAGCGACGTAGACCGGTGCCACCTCGTGCGGACGGATCTCGCCGCTGGCGATCTGCTCGACCCAGTGGCAGGCCACCCGGTGGCTGGGGTCGACGCCGTCGATCTGCACCACGCGCAGCGGGGGCCGCTCGTCGTCGCAGCGGGTCTCCTGGCGCCACGGGCAGCGGGTGTGGAACCGGCACCCGGGTGGCGGGTTGGACGGCGAGGGCAGGTCACCCGTCAGCAGGATCTGCTCACGGGTGTCCTCGATGGTCGGGTCCGGAACCGGCACGGCCGACAGCAGCGCGCGCGTGTACGGGTGCAGGGGCTGGCCGTAGAGGTCGTCGGCGCCGGCCTCCTCGACGAGCCCACCGAGGTACATGACCCCGATCCGGTCGCTGATGTGCCGCACGACGGCGAGGTCGTGCGCGACGACGAGGTAGGTGAGGTCGAACTCGTCCTGCAGCTCCTCGAGGAGGTTGATGACCTGGGCCTGCACCGAGACGTCGAGGGCGCTCACCGGTTCGTCGGCGACGATGAGCTTGGGCTCGACGGACAGCGCCCGGGCGATGCCGATGCGCTGACGTTGGCCACCGGAGAACTCGTGCGGGTACTTCGTCAGGGCCGCAGCAGGGAGCCCGACGGCCGCGAGCAGCTCCCGCAGCCGCTTCTTGGTGCTCGCTCCGTCGGTGTCCAGGCCGTGGGCACGCATGCCTTCGACGAGCAGTGACTCCACCGACTGGCGAGGGTCCAGGCTGCTCATCGGGTCTTGGAAGACCATCTGGATGTCCTTGCGGCGCCGACGCAGCTCCTCCCCGCGCAGGGATGCGATGTCGGTGCCGTCGAGGATGACGCTGCCCTCGGTCGGTGGTTCGAGGTTGAGGATCGCCTTGCCGAGGGTGGACTTGCCGCAGCCCGACTCACCGACGAGGCCGTAGGTCTCGCCGCGGCGGATCTGGAGGTCGACGCCGTCGACGGCGTACACGTGGCCGACCACCTTGTCGAAGATGACGCCCCGCTTGATGGGGAAGTGCACCTTGACGCCGCGGACGTCGACGAGCACGTCGCGTTCGTCGCCGGAGGGAGGGGTTGCCTGGGTCGTCGTGTCGGTCATCACGTCACCTCACGGGGTTGTGGCAGCGCAGGGACCGGCGGCCGGTCTCGTCGAGGGCCGGGGTGGTGTGGACGCAGGCGTCGACCGGCTGGGAGCACCGGGGCGCGAACGCACAGGCGCTGTCCCACGGCAGGTTGTCGGCCACCGACCCGGGGATCGGCGTCAACCGCTCGCCGCGCGGGGCGTCGAGGCGGGGGATCGAGGCCAGCAGGCCGTTGGTGTACGGATGCCGAGGGTCGGCGAACAGCTCGTGGCGCTCGCCGCGCTCGACGATGCGGCCGGCGTACAGGACGTTGACCTCGTCGCACAGCCCGGCGACGACGCCGAGGTCGTGGGTGATCATCACGAGGGCGGTGCCGGTGTCCTGGACGAGTTCCTTGAGCAGCGCGAGGATCTGCGCCTGGATCGTCACGTCGAGGGCCGTCGTCGGCTCGTCGGCGATGAGCAGTCGTGGTGCGCACGCGACCGCCATGGCGATGAGCGCCCGCTGCCGCATTCCGCCACTCATCTGGTGGGGGTAGTCCTTCAGGCGACGGTCCGGATCGGGGATGCCGACCTTCTTCAGCAGGTCGCGGGCCACGGGCGTCGCGGCCTTGCGAGACATGCCGCGGTGCCGCTCGAGCACCTCGGTGACCTGGAGCCCCACCGGGACGACGGGGTTCAGGGACGACAACGGGTCCTGGAAGATCATCGCGATGTCGCGTCCGCGGCGTTCGCGCTTGGCCTTCTCGTCCAGGGTCAGCAGGTTGACGCCCTCGAAGGAGGCCTCACCCTCGACGGTGTTGCCGCGCTTGGGCAGCAGACCCATGATGGCCAGCGACGTGACCGACTTGCCGCAGCCGGATTCGCCGACGAGGCCGACCGTCTGGCCGGGGCGCACGTCGAAGCTCACCCCGTCGACGGCCTTGAACGGCTTCTCGCCGCGGCGGGTGAACGTCACCCGCAGGTCACGGACCGACAGCAGCGGCGCGTCACCGCGGGTGGTCGTGGGGGGAGGGGATGCCGTGGCGGTCACCTCGTCACCTCCTGCTCTTGGGGTCGAGGGCCTCGCGCAACGACTCGCCCATCAGGGTGAAGCCGAGGGCGACGAAGACGATGCACAGGGCCGGGTAGACGGCCAGGTGCGGGTAGTCCTGGATGTACACCTGCGCCTGTCCGAGCATCTGGCCCCACTCGGGCTTGGCGTCGTCGGGGTTGCCGAGACCGAGGAAGGACAGCGCGGCGGCGTCGATGATGGAGGTGGCCAGCACCAGGGTCGACTGGACGATGACCGGCCCCAGCGAGTTCGGCACCATGTGGCGGAAGATGATGGCGCTGCGCTTGACGCCGAGTGCTCTGGCGGCGAGCACGTGATCGCTGGACCGCTGCGCCAGCATCGAGCCGCGCAGGAGCCTGGCGAAGACCGGGATCTGCACCACCGCGATGGCGATGATGACCGTCCACTGGCTGGGCTGACGTGCCAGCGCCGCGATGGAGACGGCGAGCAGGAGCGAGGGGATCGAGAGCATGACGTCGACCGCGCGCATGACGAACGCGTCGACGGCACCACCGAAGGCGCCGGCGAGGATGCCGAGGACGAGACCACCGAACAGGCCCAACAGGGTTGCCGCGACGCCGACGAGCAGGGTCTGGCGGCTGCCGACGATGAGGCGGGAGAGCAGGTCGCGCCCCCGGTCGTCCGCACCGAGCGGGAACCCGTCCTGAGGCCCCGGGATGGGGTTGGACTGCCGGCTGACCTGGTCGATGAGCAGGCGGGCGTCGGGGTCGTGCGGTGCGATCCACGGCGCGATGATCGCGACGATGATGAACAGGCCCGTGATGGTGGCACCGAGGAGGAACACCGGGTCGCGACGAAGGCGACGCCATGCGCTCGCGATGAGGGAGACTCCGGGGGCCTCGTCGACGGCGCCGGCGTCGTCGACGATCACGCTCGAGGCGGCGAGGTCGTCGATCCGCTGCTTGCGGGCGTTCATGGGGTTGCGGGGGCTCATCGGGCACGCACCCTCGGGTCGATGATCGCGTAGGAGATGTCGACGAGCAGGTTGACCAGGACGTAGATCGTGGCGGTGGCCAGGATCAGCACCTGGAGCACCGCGTAGTCGCGCTGGGTGAAGGCCTGGGCGAGGGTGGAGCCGATACCGCCAAAGTTGAACACCGTCTCGGTGAGCACGGCGCCGGCGAGCAGGCCGCCGGTCTGCAGGCCGATCGTCGTGACGACGGGGAGCAGGGCGTTGCGCATGACGTGTCGGGCTCGGATGACCTGGGCGGTCAGGCCCTTGGCCTCCGCGGTGCGCACGTAGTCCTCGTCGAGGACGTCGAGCACGGACGCGCGGGAGATCCGGAAGATGACGGCGAACGGGATGGTCGCGAGAGCGATCGCGGGGAGCACGAGGTGGCGCAGCGCGTCGGCGGAGCAGTCGAACTCCCGGGTGAGCAAGCCGTCCAGGACGAAGAAGTTCGTCACGCGGGTGCAGCCCAGGGCGGCATCCTGACGCCCAGAGACGGGGAAGGTCTGGGTCTTGATGGCGAACCAGTACTTGAGGAGGAAGGCGAGGAAGAAGACGGGCACGGCGACCCCGATGAGGGAGAGCACCACGGCGCCGTTGTCGATGCTCGACCCGTGGCGCTTGGCTGCCACGTACCCCAGCGGGATCGCGAGCACGATGGCGATCGCCATCGCGATGATGCTCAGTTCGATGGTCGCCGGAAGCCGGGTGAAGAAGATCTCGAGCGCGTCACGTCCGGGAAGGACGGCCGTCGAGGCGCCGAAGTCACCCTGGGAGGCGCGCTGGAGGAACTTCAGGTACTGCACGTACACCGGTTGGTCGAGGCCGAACGCCTTCTCGAGGGCGGCTCGTGACTCGTCCGTGGCGCGCTCGCCGAGGATGGCGGACACCGGCCCGCCGGGGAGCGACCGCAGCCACAGGAAGAGCAGCAGCGAGAGCACGAACACCACCCCGACCATCTGGATGAGGCGTCTGATGATGAATCTCGCCAACGGGGGCTCCTTGATGCTCCGGTGAGACAGCAGTGGCCGCCTCGGACCCTAGTGGTTCGAGGCGGCCACCGCACGGGATGAACGACTTGTTTCAGTCGCCCTGACTCACTTGCTGCTGACCGTGACCTGGTCGAACATCTCGGCGGTCAGTGGGCTCGCGACGAGACCCTGAACCTTCGAGCTCACGACGAGCGCCGGCGGCGAGTGGCTGATCGGCAGGCCCGGGATGTACTCCTGCGCGATCTGCTTGTTGAGCTCCTCGTAGGCAGCCTTGCGCGCCGCCTCGTCGACGATCGCGTCCGCGGCCTTGAGGTCCTCGGACAGCTTCTTGCCCCACGGGTAGGCGCTTGTCTGGAAGTCGTTCTGCTCGTAGTTGCTGAAGAACGTGCCCAGGAAGTTGTCCGCGGCGTTGTAGTCACCGGTCCAGCCGAGCAGCCAGGCGTCGTAGTTGCCCGCGCTGGCGTCGTCCAGGTAGCCGCCGTTCCACGGCTTGCTGACGACATCGACCTTGATGCCCACGGCCTCGAGGTCCTTCTTGAAGGCGTCGTGGATCTTCTGCGGGTCCGGCATGTACGGACGCGAGACCTCGGTCGGGAAGGCGAACTGCAGGGTCATGCCCTCGGCGCCGGCCTCCTTGAGCAGGGCCTTGGCCTTCTCCGGGTCATAGGCGTCGGGCTGCAACGAGGTGTTGTAGCCGGAGACCGTGTCGGGCATGAACTGGCTCGCGGCCTGCGCACCCTCGGGCAGCTGCGTCTTGACCATCTGGTCACGGTTGATCGCGTGGGAGAGTGCCTGGCGAACCTTGAGGTCCTTGAGCACGGGGTTCTTCTTCGCGTTCAGACCCATGTAGAGGATGTTGAACGCCGGGCGGACCTCGACGCTGTTGCCCTCGTCCTCAAGACCCTTCCAGTCCACCGGGTTGGGCAGGTCGTAGCCGTCGATCGAGCCGGCCTGCAGCTCCTGGCGGCGGGTGCTCTCGTCGGGGATGATCTTGAAGACGAGCTTGGCCGTCTTCGGCTTCTCCCCGTAGAACATGTCGTTGGCGACGAGCGTGACCGTCTTGTTGGCCTCGTCGTACTTGTCGAGCTTGTAGGGGCCGATGCCGACGGGGGCCATGACGTAGGGCGGGTAGGTGAAGCCCTCGCCCGCTGCCTGGACGTTCCCGGCATCCCCGGCGGCCATGGCCTTGGGGGACTGCATCGAGAACGAGTCGAGCGACAGGATCGTCGGGAAGCTCGACGTCGCGCGGGTGATGCCGATGACCGCGGTGGACTCGTCCTTGGCCTCGCACGACTTGTACAGCGAGCCCTCGGGCTTGTCGCTGAACGAGCCGAAGAAGTAGCCCCAGTACTCGGCTGCGGTCTGCGCGGCGCCCTTGGACTCGTACATGCGGGTGAAGTTCGCGCAGACGGCCTCGGCGTTGAACGGCTCGCCGTCGGAGAACTTCACCCCCTGCTTGAGCTTGAACTCCCAGGTCAGGCCGTCTGCGGAGGGGGTCCAGCTCTCGGCCAGCTCGGGCTGGACGTCGGCGGTACCCGGCTTGACGCCGAGCAGACCCTGGTGCATCTGGCGGGTGACCCGGAACGTCTCACCGTCCGTGGCGTAGAACGGGTCGAACAACTTCGGTGCGCCGGCGGCGCCGAACGTGAACGTGTCCTTGAACTCGCCGCTGGCCGTGCCGGTGTCGGTGGACTCCGACTCACGGTCTGACTGGGCGCAGCCGGTCACGGTGAGGGCGGCCGCCGTCAACAGGACAACTGGCGCCTTCCGCTTGAGCTTCATCGATCAACCTCGCTTGGGGTTATGCGAACCTCGGGTCGCCCGGGTGGGCGGTCGAGTTTTGGGCCCGGCAGGCGAGGTGATGAGTCTCCCCACCCTCCGTGCCGGTGACCATAACGGCAAAAACGGCCTGCGGACCCGTCCTTGCGCCAGTGGTTATCCAAGTGAGACCTGATCTGCGCGCAGATCCTGCACCAGACCGTGCGCGCTGCACTCGATTCGGTCGGTGGCGAACTACCTGAGAGACTGGTGGTTATGCCTGTATCCCGTCGCGCTGATCTCCGTAACGTCGCCATCGTCGCCCACGTCGACCACGGAAAGACCACCCTGGTCGACAAGATGCTCTGGCAGTCGGGGGCCTTCGGTGAACACGACCACATCGCCGACCGCGCGATGGACAGTGGTGACCTCGAGCGTGAGAAGGGCATCACCATCCTCGCGAAGAACACCGCCGTGCACTACGCCGGGAAGGCTGCGCTCGACGCCGGGCTCACCGACGGCATGACGATCAACATCATCGACACCCCCGGCCACGCCGACTTCGGTGGCGAGGTCGAGCGCGGCCTGTCGATGGTCGACGGTGTCGTGCTGCTCGTCGACGCCAGCGAGGGTCCGCTGCCCCAGACCCGCTTCGTGCTGCGCAAGGCGCTCGCCCTGAAGATGCCGGTCGTCCTGTGCATCAACAAGGTCGACCGCCCCGACGCCCGCATCTCCGAGGTCGTCGACGAGGTCTACGAGCTCTTCATGGACCTCATGGTCGACGCCGAGCACCACCAGGACCAGCTCGAGTTCCCGATCGTCTACGCCTCGGCCAAGGCCGGCCGCGCGTCCATGAACCGCCCGGCCGACGGGGGCCTGCCCGACGGTGAGGACCTCGAGCCGCTGTTCCGCACGATCATCGAGACCATCCCGGCCCCGTCCTACGACTCCGACGCGCCGCTCCAGGCGCACGTCACCAACCTCGACGCCTCGAACTTCCTCGGGCGCCTGGCCCTGTTGCGGGTCCACAACGGCACCATCCGCAAGGGCCAGCAGGTGGCGTGGTGCCGCCGTGACGGTTCCGTCGAGAAGGTCAAGATCACCGAACTGCTGATGACCGACGCCCTCGAGCGCAAGCCGGCCGAGAGCGCGGGCCCCGGCGACATCATCGCCGTCGCCGGCATCCCCGAGATCACCATCGGCGAGACCCTCGCCGATGTCGACGACCCGCGCCCCCTGCCGCTCATCACCGTCGACGAGCCCGCCATCTCCATGACGATCGGGATCAACACCAGCCCCATGGCCGGCCGCGTCAAGGGCGCCAAGGTCACGGCGCGCCTCGTCAAGGACCGCCTCGACCGCGAGCTCATCGGCAACGTCTCCATGCGCATCCTGCCGACCGAGCGCCCGGACGCCTGGGAGGTTCAGGGTCGTGGTGAGCTCGCGCTCGCCATCCTCGTGGAGCAGATGCGCCGCGAAGGGTACGAGCTGACCGTCGGCAAGCCGGTCGTCGTGACCCGCGTCATCGACGGCAAGGTGCACGAGCCGATGGAGCGCGTCACCATCGACACGCCCGAGGAGTACCTCGGCTCCATCACCCAGCTCCTCGCGGCGCGCAAGGGTCGCATGGAGCAGATGACCAACCACGGCACCGGGTGGGTCCGCATGGAGTACCTCGTGCCCTCACGCGGTCTCATCGGCTTCCGCACCCAGTTCCTCACCGACACGCGTGGCACGGGCATCGCCCACCACGTCTTCGAGGGGTACGAGCCCTGGGTCGGCGAGATCTCCACCCGGATCAGCGGTTCGCTCGTCGCCGACCGCTCCGGTCCGGCGACCGCCTACGCGATGATGAACCTGCAGGAGCGAGGCACCCTCTTCATCGCCCCGACGACCGAGGTCTACGAGGGCATGATCGTCGGCGAGAACTCCCGGGTCGACGACATGGACGTCAACATCACCAAGGAGAAGAAGCTCACCAACGTGCGCTCCGCCGGTGCCGACGTCCTCGAGCGGCTCGCGCCCCCGCGGGCGCTCTCCCTCGAGCAGTCGCTGGAGTTCTGCCGCGAGGACGAGTGCGTCGAGGTGACCCCGGAGGCTGTTCGCATCCGCAAGGTCGAGCTCGACCAGACGCTGCGCGCCCGCGCCGCCGCCCGCGCGAGGAAGAGCTGACCGAACGTGTCCGCGAATGACGGCGGAGCGCAGGAACCGAGACGCACGCGTGCCGAACGGCACGCGCAACGGCGGCTTCGGATGCCGGTTGCTCACCGGCACGCCGGCCTCGCGGCCGTCGTGCTCGGCACCCTGGTCGTGGCGGCCCTCGTCGTGGCCGGGGTGTTCGTCCTGCGTGACGAGCCCAAGGTCGACCCGGATCGGGCGACGGCGACCTCCGCCGTCGGTGAGCGGGTCAACCGGGACGGCGGCACCATCCGGGCACTCGCCCTGGGCCCGGTGCTCACCTGGGACCCGCAACGGCTGGCCTCGCGCGACGACATCGCGTTCGCCGGTCGGGTGTTCGCCCGCACGCTGACGGCGTACGCACCCAACGTCGACCCCGACGCACAGGATCGCCTGGTCGGTGACCTCGCGACCGACACCGGCACCGCCAGCGATGACCTGAAGACCTGGTCGTTCACCCTGCGCGAGGGCATCCTCTGGCAGGACGGCACCCCCGTGACCTGTGCAGACGTCGCCTACGGCATCTCCCGCAGCTTCGCGAGCAAGGACCTGCCGGGTGGCTCCACGGATGCCCTGGCCGTCCTCGCCATCCCGAGGCAGGCCAACGGCACGAGCACGTATGCCGGGCCCTA
>NZ_DAORSO010000059.1:0-5521 GCF_035443565.1 Ornithinibacter sp.
CGGCGTGTCCGGGGGCGACGATGACGATCGACGGGTTCACCCGACGATCGTAGGAGCAGGTGTCCGGCTCGCTCACCCGACAGCGCCTCTGAGAGAATCACGGCATGCCGATCCGTCCCGTCGTCGTCACCGGTGAGCCAGTCCTGCACCAGCGTGCCCAACCCGTCGAGGTCATCGACGACGAGGTCCGTGCCCTCGTGGCCGACATGTTCGAGACGATGGATGCCGCCCGCGGAGTCGGGTTGGCGGCTCCCCAGATCGGTGTGGGGCTGCGGATCTTCACGTGGCAGCTCGCGAACGACGACGGCATCCCCGAGCGTGGCGTCGTCATCAACCCCTACCTGACGTCGGCCAAGCCGCCCGTGGGCGACCCGGACCCCCACGACGAGGTCGAGGGCTGCCTGTCGGTCCCCGGGGAGTCGTTCCCGCTGCGCCGGGGGGAGAGCGCCTCCCTCGTCGGCCAGGACCTCGACGGCAACGAGATCCGCTACGAGGCGACCGGCTGGTTCGCCCGCATGCTCCAGCACGAGTACGACCACCTCAACGGTTTCCTCTACGTCGACCGGCTCACCGGCAAGTGGGCCCGGCGGGCGCGCAAGGCGGTCAAGGCCAACGGGTGGGGTGAGCCGGGGATCTCGTGGACGCCGGGCGTGGATCGCGACCCCTTCGGTCACGACGACGACCCGCCCGAGGAGGAGCGTGTCGACTGACGGCGAGCCCTTCGTCGTCGCCGTCGTCGGGGCGACCGCCACCGGCAAGTCCGACCTCGGCATCGCGCTGGCGCAGCTGCTCGACGGCGAGGTCGTCTCGGCCGATGCCAGCCAGCTCTACCGGGGCATGGACATCGGCACGGCCAAGGTGCCCCTCGCGCAGCGGCACGGCATCGCGCACCACCAGATCGACGTCCTCGACGTCACCGACGAGGCGACGATCGCGGGCTACCAGCGCCATGCACGAGCCGACGTCGACGCGGTCCTCGCGAGGGGGCGGGTCCCTGTCGTCGTCGGCGGCTCGGGTCTGTACGTGCGGGCACTGCTCGACCACCTCGACCTCCCTCCGACCGATCCCGACGTCCGGCAACGGCTCGAGGAGCGCGCAGACGCCGAGGGCACGACCGCCCTCCTTGCCGAGCTGAGGGAGCTGGACCCCGTCGCGGCAGCGGCGATCGAACCGAACAACACCCGGCGGATCGTGCGCGCCCTGGAGGTCATCGAGCTCACCGGGCGGCCGTTCAGCGCGACGATGCCGACCCGGCAGGCCCTGCGCCCCACGGTCTTCGTGGGTCTGCGCGTCGACCGGGAGGCACTCGACCGCAGGATCGAGCGCCGCACCCGCCAGATGTTCGCCTCGGGCCTGGTCGAGGAGGCCAGAGGCCTCGTGGGTGCCGGACTTCGCGAGGGGCGCACGGCGAGCCGGGCGGTCGGCTACGCGCAGGCGCTCGCGGTCATCGACGGATCCATGTCGGTCGAGGAGGCAGAAGCCGACACCGCGCTGCGGACCCGCCGGTTGGTGCGGCGGCAGGAGTCGTGGTTCGGCGCCGATCCGCGCATCGGGTGGTTCGACCCCACCGAACCCGACCTCGTGGACCGGGTGGCGCGAACGATCGAGGACGCGGCGTCCACGGCACGGCGGGTCAGGTGCGACGATGAGCCCCATGGCTGAGCGGTTGACCTTCACCAAGGGGCACGGCACGGAGAACGACTTCGTGCTCGTGCCCGATCTCGAGGGCGTCCTCGACCTCACCGCACCGCTGGCGGCGGCCATCGCCGACCGTCGTGCGGGGGTGGGCGGCGACGGGGTGATCCGCGTCGTGCCGACCGAGGCGGCCAGCGACCAGGCGGTGCGCGACCAGGCACCGCACGCGCGCTGGTTCATGGACTACCGCAACGCCGACGGCAGCCTGTCGGAGATGTGCGGCAACGGCACCCGCGTCTTCGCGGCGTTCCTGCGCCGCGAAGGGCTGGAGAGCGCTGACGAGTTCGCCATCGCCACCCGCGCCGGGGTCAAGCACGTGCGGGTCGATGGCGACGGGTTCGCCGTCGGGCTCGGCCCGTGGCGCCTCGGCGACCCGGCGACGGCCCAGCGCGACGGGTTCGATGCGCTGGTGCACCTCGACGACCTCGAGCCGTTCTCGGCCCTGACCGTCGACGTCGGCAACCCCCACACCGTCGTCGCCCTGCCGGAAGCCGTCGACCTCGACGCGGTCGACCTCACGACCGCCCCGGCCGTGCGCCCGGAGCCGGTGCACGGCACCAACGTCGAGATCGTCCGGCCCCTCGGGCCCGGCCACGTCGCGATGCGGGTCTTCGAGCGCGGGGTCGGTGAGACCCGCTCCTGCGGCACCGGTGCCTGCGCGGCGGCGATCGCGACGAGCTTCTGGGCCGGGTCCCTCGACACCGGCTCCACCTGGGTGGTCGACGTGCCGGGTGGCCGGCTCACCGTGCGGCTGCTCCCGGACCAGGGCGTCGAGCTCGCCGGTCCGGCGGCGCTCGTGGCCGACGGGGTCATCGACCTCGCGCAGCTCAGCCGTCGAGCGCAGCCCTGACGTCGGTGCCGAGGAACTCGACGAACCCGTCGAGGTCCGGCTCGTCCTGCGTCGGCTGGAACACCACGGTCGTGGCGCCGATCGCGGCGAGCCGGCGCACGGCATCCGCGATCGTCGCGGCGTCGCCGGCGACCCCGCGGCCGGGGGCGCCGTCGGTCTGACCCCACCGCGCCAGCTCCTCCTCCACGCGCTGGTGGGCCCGGGGCCCGGTGGCGGCGATGAGGTGGGCGAGCACCGGCATCGGCGTGCCGTCGGCGCCGCGGCCCTGCGCCCAGCCGAGTCGACCTGCGGCCACGGAGGCCTCGAGCTCACTCTCGGAGACGGCCGACCCGATGAGGATGCCGTCGCCGTACCGGCCCGCGAGCTCGAGGGTCTTCGGGCCACCGCCGCCGATGAGCAGCGGGCTGCCCGGCTCCGGCGGCCAGTCGAGCTTCACGCGGTCGAGGTGCACGTAGCGACCCGAGGTGCTCACCTCGTGGCCGTCGAGCAGCAGCCGCATGGCCTGCGCGTGTTCGCGCAACAGCGTGAGCGGAGAGCGTTCCCGGGCGCCGACCTGCCCCATCCAGTCCTGCACCCCGTGGCCGATGCCGGGCAGGAAGCGGCCCGGGAAGAGCCGGTGCACCGTCGCCACCTCCATCGCGAGCAGGGCCACGTTGCGCAGCGGCACCGGGGCCAACCCGATGCCAACCTGCACCCGGTCCGTCCAGGCCAGCGCCGCTGCAGCCGCCGCGACCCCCGACTCCTTGAAGCAGTCCTCCCACACCCAGAGCTCGTCGAGGTGACGGTCGGCGGCAGCAGCCAGCGGGCGCAGCGCCTCGGGAGGCAGCGTCGGGACGAGCACGATCCCGAGCGAGGGGGTCATGGCGTCCTCACCTCGAGGACCCGGAAACCCTTGCTCGACGCGAACCGGCCACACGGCATCCCCAACTCACTCTCGATCCAGCGCTGGAGGCTGTCGGAGCCCAGGTTCTTCTGCACCACCAGGTAGGCGACGCCCCCGGGCGCAAGACGGGTCAGCCACGTGCGCAGCAGGTCGTGCAGCACGGCCTTGCCGACCCGGATCGGCGGGTTGGACCAGATGAGGTCGAAGCGCACGTCATCCGGGATGCCGTCGGCCGTCGTCGCGGTGATCCGCCCCAGTCCCAGCGCGGCGGCGTTGCGGCGGGTGAGGTCCAGGGCACGCTCGTTGACGTCGAGGGCGTGAATGGTCGCGTTCGGGGAGGACAGGGCGAGGGTGAGGGCGATCGGCCCCCAGCCGCAGCCGAGGTCGAGGAAGGTGCCGGTGGCCGGGGGAGCGGGTGCCTCGTCGAGCAGCACCGCGGTGCCCTTGTCCAGGCCGCCGGGGGAGAAGATGCCGGGCGCGACCTCGACCTCGACAGGGCGCCCGGCAAGGCGCACCCGCACCCGGCGCCGCTCGTTCGGGCTCGCCGGGTCGGCCGTGAAGTAGTGGTCGTTCTCAGTCATCGCAGGGCACACGCTAGCGCCGCGCGGAAGAAAGCGGTCGCCGTGGGGCGTTGCCCGGTGAGACCCTAGGGAGAACATGACTTCGAACCACAGCATCTCCGGGCGAGCCGACGCGCTCGCCGACGACACGACCTTCGACGAGTCCGGCTTCGTCCTTGACGACGACGCCTCCTTCGACGGTGACCAGCTCGACCGCGAGGAGCGCGCCGCGCTGCGCCGCGTCGGCGGGCTCTCGACCGAGCTCGAGGACGTCACCGAGGTCGAGTACCGCCAGCTGCGCCTCGAACGCGTCGTGCTGGCCTCGGTCTGGTGCGAGGGCACCGCCGAGGACGCCGACAACTCGATGCGCGAGCTCGCGGCCCTCGCCGAGACGGCCGGTTCCGAGGTGCTCGCCGGGCTCGTCCAGCGGCGGGCCAACCCCGACCCCGCGACCTACCTCGGCAAGGGCAAGGCCGCCGAGCTGCGCGACATCGTCATCGCCGAGGGCGCCGACACGGTGGTCTGCGACACCGAGCTCGCACCGAGCCAGCGGCGAGCCCTCGAGGACGTCGTCAAGGTCAAGGTCATCGACCGCACGGCCCTGATCCTCGACATCTTCGCCCAGCACGCCAAGTCCCGTGAGGGCAAGGCGCAGGTCGAGCTCGCCCAGCTGCAGTACCTCCTCCCGCGACTGCGTGGATGGGGTGAGTCGATGTCCCGGCAGGCGGGTGGCCAGGCTGCCGGCGGCCAGGGCATGGGCTCGCGTGGCCCGGGTGAGACCAAGATCGAGCTCGACCGTCGCCGGATCAACACGCGCATCGCCAAGCTGCGGCGTGAGATCAAGGAGATGAAGACCGTCCGCGACACCAAGCGGGGGTCGCGCAAGGCCAACGCCGTGCCGAGCGTCGCGATCGCGGGCTACACCAACGCCGGCAAGTCGAGCATCCTCAACCGGCTGACCGGTGCCGGCGTGCTCGTCGAGAACGCGTTGTTCGCGACCCTCGACCCGACCGTGCGCAAGGCCGAGACGCTCGACGGGCGGCTGTACACCCTGACCGACACCGTCGGGTTCGTGCGGGCCCTGCCGCACCAGCTCGTCGAGGCGTTCCGCTCGACGCTGGAGGAGGTGGCCGAGGCCGACCTGCTGCTGCACGTCGTCGACGGCTCCCACCCCGACCCCGAGGGCCAGATCTCGGCCGTGCGGGCCGTGCTGGCCGACGTCGACGCCACCGACGTGCGCGAGGTCATCGTCATCAACAAGGCCGACGTCGCCGACCCCGAGGTCATCGCGCGGCTGCGCCGGCACGAGAAGCACTCGATCGTCGTGTCCGCCCGCAGCGGGGAGGGCATGGAGGAGCTTCGCGCCCTCATCGGCGACGAGCTTCCCCACCCGGACGTCGAGGTCGAGGTGCTCGTGCCCTACAGCCGGGGCGACCTCGTGAGTCGCCTGCACGAGCAGGGTGACGTGCTGGAGTCGCGCCACGAGGCCGAGGGAACGCGGGTGCGAGCCCGGGTGCACGCGAACCTCGCCGC
>NZ_DAORSO010000059.1:5621-8409 GCF_035443565.1 Ornithinibacter sp.
GGGAACGCGGGTGCGAGCCCGGGTGCACGCGAACCTCGCCGCCGACCTGGCCGACCTGGTGGCCCCGGCCTGACCACGGCCTGACCACGGCCTGACCACGGCCTGACCACCGCCTGACCGCACGCGGTGCCCGTCAGGGTTGGAGCGCCTCTTCGGGGCCGTCGAGTGCGGCATCGGCCAGGGCCACCCCTGAGCCGCTGTAGACGTGCAACACGGTGTTCGCACCGTTGGCGTGCAGCTCGGTGACCTCGTCGTCGTAGCGGGCGACGGCCGCCACGGTGCCGGCGAAGCTGCGTGCCCGCACGACCTCGATGGTCGCGAGGTTGGCCTCGTGGAACGGCATGGCGAGCACCACCGTGCGCAGGGTCCTCACCGCGACCAGGCGGCGCCACAGGCTGCTGTCGGTGGCATCCGCCAGCACGACCTCGACTCCCCGAGCCTGTAGCCGGGCCACCCGCTCCTCGTCGTGCTCGATGCCGAGCACCCGAAGACCGCGCTCGGTCAGTCGGCGGTGGGCGGCGCTACCGACCCGACCCATCCCGAGGACGAGGGCATCGACGTCGTGCAGCGGGATGGGGCGCTCCGCCTCGTCGAGCGACCCGGGGTCAGGGTCGGGCCAGCGGCGCTCGATCGCGTCGGAGATCTGCTCGGCCCTGGCGTTGACCGCACTGGAGAGCACGAAGCTCAGCGCCACGGTCACGGCCGTCGTCGTGACCCAGCGTTCGGTGACGAGGCCGGCATCCTGCGCGGTGGACATGACGACGAGGGCGAACTCCGAGCAGTTGGCCAGCACGAGCGCCGTGAGCACCGCCGTGCGGCGGCGCATCCGCAGCATCGACAGCAGCACGACGTAGGCCAGCGTCTGCACCGGCAGGAGCAGCAACAGCAGGGCGGCGGTGAGGACCTGCTGCAGGTCCGGGACGCCGTGCAGCCCGATCGACAGGAAGAACGCGACGAGCAACAGCTCCTTGACGCCGAAGATCGACTTCGCCAGGTCGTCGGAGCGCGCTGCGCCGGCGAGCAGCATGCCCATGGCCAGGGCGCCGAGGTCACCCTTGAGCCCCAGCGCGTCGAAGAGCGCGTACCCGGGGACGAAGGCCATGAGGATCCCGAACAGGACCTGCAGCTCGGCGCGGCCGGCACGCTCCCAGAGCGCGACGATCACCCGCCGGGCGGGGATCAGGAGGAGCAGGGCGAACGCCCACGGGCTCGGCGGGCTGCCCTGGGACACGGCGACGAAGACCACGGCGAAGACGTCCTGCACGACGAGGACGCCGATCGCGATCTGCCCGTACCGCGAGCGTGACTCGTTGCGCTCGTCGAGCACCTTGACGACGAACACGGTGCTCGAGAACGACAGGGCCAGGGCGACCAGGGCGAGGGCACGCAGGTCCAACCCGGACGCCTCGGCGACACCGAGCGCGGACAGCCCGGTGAGGAAGCCGACGCCGATGCCGACCATGAGCAGCGAGTGCAACCCCGTGGTCAGCCACACCTCACGGCGCAGCAGCCGCCGGATGTCGAGGTGCAGGCCGACGGCGAAGAGCAACAGGGTGACCCCGAGGTCGGCGAGCAGGTCGATCACCGGTGGCCGGCCCAGGTCGGCGCCGGAACCGACGGCATCGGCCCCGGCCAGCGCGAAGCCAGCAGCGAGGAAACCCAGCAGGGGTGGCAGCCGCAGCACCCGGGCGACCAGCCCGGCCGCGAAGGCTGCGGTGAGGACGATCGCGGCATCCGGCGTCATCCATGCCTCCTTCGCTGCCGTGCTCCGGTCGTGAGTCTGCCCGAGCATGGCAGGCTGGGCGGCCACCGCCCCCGCAGGAGGATGCCGTGTCCCAGTTCACCGAGTCGTCCCCGGCCGACCAGCACCGGGTCGCCAGCGAGCAGCTGGTCGCGATCGCCGAGCAGGTGAGCGACTGGGACGCGCCGACCCCGGTGCGCGAGTGGGTGGCCCGTGACATCCCCGAGCACCTCACGTGGCTCGGCGGCTTCCTCGGTGGTCTGGGGGTGAGCGTGGACATTCCGCGCCTCGACGACCCGGCGGCCCAGGTGCGTGCCTCCGGCCAGTTCGGCACCCCCCAGCCGGTGGCCGGCGATGCACCGATCCAGGAGCGGCTGATCGCGCTGCTCGGTCGTGACCCGCACTGGAGCCCCGAGGTCTGATGGCGGTCACCGGGCAGCCCCCCGCCCCCACCGACGAACAGGTCCGGCTGCGCCACAGCCCCGGCGACGACGACCCGTGGCGGCTCTGGGGCCCCTACCTCTCGGCTCGTCAGTGGGGCACGGTGCGCGAGGACTACTCCGACGACGGTGACGCCTGGGCCCACTTCCCCTTCGACCAGGCCCACGCCCGGGCCTACCGCTGGGGTGAGGACGGCATCGCGGGCCTCACCGACCGCTACGGCTTCCTCAACCTCGCGGTCGCCGCCTGGAACCACCGCGACGACCGGCTCAAGGAGCGCCTGTTCGGGCTCACCAACGCTCAGGGCAACCACGGCGAGGACGCCAAGGAGTACTGGTGGGCGCTGGATGCCACCCCGACCCACTCGTGGGCCCAGTACCTCTACCGCTATCCGCAGGCCGCCTTCCCGTACGACGCGCTCGTCGAGGAGAACGCGCGGCGCGGCCCGGACGCCCCGGAGTTCCAGCTCGCCGACACCGGGGTGCTCCAGCAGAGCCGCTTCTTCGACATCGTGACGACGCACGCCAAGGTCACCCCGCAGGACGTGTGCCTGGTCATCGAGGCGACCAACCACGGCCCGGATGCCGCGCCGCTCGACCTCGTGCC
>NZ_DAORSO010000059.1:8509-14770 GCF_035443565.1 Ornithinibacter sp.
TGGTCATCGAGGCGACCAACCACGGCCCGGATGCCGCGCCGCTCGACCTCGTGCCCCAGCTGTGGTTCCGCAACACGTGGTCCTGGGGCCGCGACGACCGCCTCCCGTCGCTGCGCCTCGTCGACGCCGACGACACGCTGGCCCCCGGCACCACGGTGGTCCAGGCCGAGCACGGTTGGCTCGGGCGGTACGTCCTCGTCGCCGAGGGTGCCCCGGACGTGCTGTTCTGCGACAACGAGACCAACGTGGCCGCGGTGTTCGGGCCGGATGCCGGGGCGAGCCTGTCGGCTTACCCCAAGGACGGCATCGGGCGGGCGGTCGTCGACGGCGACGACAGCGGCACCAACCCCGCGGCGACCGGCACGAAGGTCGGGTTGGTCTACCGGTTCGAGTCGGTCGCACCCGGTGAGACGGTGCGGGTGCAGCTGCGGCTGCGGGCCGACCACCAGGTGGAGCGGCCGTTCGGTCGCTCGTTCGCCGCGGTGCTCGAGGACCGCAGGCGCGAGGCCGACGAGTTCTACGACACCGTCATCCCGAGCGACGTCAGCGACGAGGACCGGCACATCTCCCGCCGAGCGTTCGCCGGGCTGAACTGGGGCAAGCAGCTGTACCGCTACTCGGTCAAGGAGTGGCTCGACGGCGACCCGGCCGGGCCGCCCGCGCCGCCGGGACGCCGGGCGCGCACGGCGCGCAACCGCGCCTGGAGCCAGCTCGCCCTCGCCGACGTCATCTCGATGCCCGACGAGTGGGAGTACCCCTGGTTCGCGACGTGGGACCTCGCCTTCCACTGCGTGGCCATCGCGCACATGGACCCGGCGTTCGCGAAGAACCAGCTGCTGCTGCTCGTGCGCGAGTGGGCCCAGCACCCCAACGGCCAGCTGCCGGCCTACGAGTGGGACTTCGGGGACGTCAACCCCCCGGTGCACGCGTGGGCGGCCTGGCACGTCCACCAGCTCGACGGCGGCACCGACCGGGCCTTCCTCGTGCGCATCTTCACCAAGCTGATGTTCAACTTCTCGTGGTGGCTCAACCGCAAGGACTCCGACGGGTCCAACCTCTTCGAGGGCGGGTTCCTCGGGATGGACAACATCTCGGTGTTCGACCGCTCGCGCGACGTGCCGCCGGGTTGGCGCCTGGAGCAGAGTGACGCGACGAGCTGGATGGCGTTCTTCTCGCTGAGCATGCTGCGCATCGCCCTCGAGCTCAGTCGCGAGGACCAGGCCTTCGACGGGCTGGCGACGACCTTCCTCGAGCACTTCCTGTCCGTCGCCGAGGCCATGGAGACCTTCGGCACCGACGACGTCTCGCTCTGGGACGAGGCGGACGGCTTCTTCTACGACGTGCTGGTCGGTCCCGACGGGCACTCCGAACCCGTGCGCCTTCGCTCTCTGGTGGGCCTGCTGCCGCTCATCGCCGTCGCGCACGCACCCGACTGGATCACCCGTGAGCTTCCCGACTTCGTCGCCCGGCTGCGCTGGCTCCAGCGCCGACGACCAGACCTCACCGACGCCCTGGTCACGACGCGCGCAGAGGGTCAGGTGGTGACCAGCCTCGCCCCGCTCACCGCGGCCCGGGCGCAGGCATTGATGACCAGGCTGTTCGACGAGGGCGAGTTCCTCGGGCCCCACGGCATCCGATCGCTGTCAGCCGCCTACCGCGGCGGGGTGACCCTCGACGTGGCCGGGGTGTCGATGTCGGTGGCCTACGACCCGGGGGAGTCGACCACCAACCTCTTCGGTGGCAACTCGAACTGGCGTGGGCCGGTGTGGTTCCCGATCAACGTGCTGCTCATCGACGGGCTGCGGGGCCACGCCCGGGCCGCCGGGGGAAGCGCCGAGGTCGAGTACCCCACCGGGTCCGGGCGCACCCGAGGCCTGGGGGAGGTGGCGGACGACCTCGAGCAACGGCTGGTGTCGTTGTTCCGTCCCGGCGCGGACGGGCGCCGACCCGGCACCCCGCGCGACCACCCGAGCGGGCCGCTCTGGGACGTCCACGTCACGTTCGCCGAGTACTTCGACGGTGACACCGGGCGCGGCTGCGGCGCATCGCACCAGACCGGGTGGACGGCGCTGGTGGCGCACCTGATCTGCGCGAGGCCCCTCAGCTGAGGCCGACGATGTTGCCGTTCTCGTCGATGTCGATGTGGTCGGATGCCGGCACCTTGGGCAGCCCGGGCATCGTCATGATGTCGCCGGTCACCATGACGACGAAGCCCGCGCCCGCCGCCAGGCGGACCTCGCGGATGTTCACTGTGTGCCCGGTCGGCGCGCCGCGCCGGGTGGCGTCGGTGGAGAACGAGCTCTGCGTCTTGGCCATGCAGACCGGCAGGCCGGAGTAGCCGTCGGCCTCGATCTGCGCGAGCCGCTTGGCGGCCTTGGAGTCGAACGTGACCCCGGCCGCGCCGTAGACCTTCGTGGCGATGGCCTCGGCCTTGTCGGCCAGCGAGAGCTCGTCGGCGTAGACGAACTGCATCTCACCCTCGCCCGCCTCGATGGCCTCGAGCACACCGTGGGCCAGCGCCTCGGCACCGGCGCCACCGTCGCTGAAGTGCGTCGCCTCGTAGGCGCGAGCACCCTCGGCGCGCACGAGGTCGATGAGCGCGGCGACCTCGGCGTCGGTGTCGGTGGGGAAGCGGTTGATCGCGACCACGGGCGGCAGGCCGTAGACGTCCTTGACGTTGCGCAGGTGCTTGCGCAGGTTCTCCATGCCACGCGTGAGGGCGTCGACGTCCTCGGTCTTCAGGTCGGCCAGGGCGACGCCACCGTGGTACTTCAGGGCGCGGATGGTCGCCACCACGACGACCGCGCTCGGGCGCAGCCCCGAGGTGCGGCACTTGATGTCGATGAACTTCTCGGCTCCGAGGTCGGCCCCGAAGCCGGCCTCGGTCACGACGTAGTCGGCGAGCTTGAGCGCCGTGCGGGTGGCCATGACCGAGTTGCAGCCGTGGGCGATGTTGGCGAACGGACCGCCGTGGATCATCGCCGGGGTGTGCTCGAGGGTCTGCACGAGGTTGGGGGCCAGCGCGTCGCGCAGGATGACGGTCATCGAGCCGTTGGCCTTGAGGTCGCGGGCCGTCACCGGCTTCTTGTCGCGGGTGTAGCCGATGACGATGTTGCCCAGTCGTTCCTTGAGGTCGGCCAGGGACGTCGCGAGGCAGAAGATCGCCATCACCTCGGAGGCCACGACGATGTCGAAGCCGTCCTCGCGCGGGAAGCCGTTCGCCACGCCGCCGAGCGAGACGACGATGTCGCGCAGGGCGCGGTCGTTGAGGTCGACGACGCGCTTCCACGTGATGGTCCGCGGGTCGATGCCGAGCGCGTTGCCGTGGTGGATGTGGTTGTCGATGAGCGCGGACAGCAGGTTGTTCGCCGCGGCGATCGAGGCGAAGTCGCCGGTGAAGTTCAGGTTGATGTCGGTCATCGGCACGACCTGGGCGTACCCGCCGCCCGCGGCGCCGCCCTTGATGCCGAACACCGGCCCCATCGAGGGCTCGCGCAGGGCCACCATCGACTTCTTGCCGATCCGGCTGAGGGCGTCGGCCAGGCCCACGCTCGTCGTCGTCTTGCCCTCACCGGCCGGGGTGGGGGAGATCGCGGTGACGAGGATCAGCGTTCCCTCGGGCTCGTCGGCCAGGCTGCGGATGTGCGCGAGGTCGACCTTGGCCTTCGTGTGGCCGTAGGGGATCAGCGCCTCGGCGGGCAGGCCGAGCCGTTCCTGAGCGAGCTTCGTGATCGGGGTGATCTCGGCCGCCTCGGCGATCTCGATGTCGGACGGGAAGGGGGCAGAGGTGGTGTCAGCGGTCACAGGCGCCAGTCAAGCACCACGGGGGCTTCCCTGTCATCACCTTGGCGCCACATGGCGCAACCCGGCGCACGATGCGCAACATCGCGGCGGTTCTGCCCAGCCACGAGCACCCGGGCCCGGCAGCCTGTGGACGGGCACACGCAGGCCACCGGCGCGACGGCATACCCTGCTCTGGTGCCTTCGCTGACCGACCTCCTCCATGCCGCCGTCGGGGGAGTGGGCGGCACCGAGCGGCCCGGACAGGTCGAGATGGCGCAGGCCGTCGCGGACGCCATCGACACCAAGAGCCACCTGCTCGTCCAGGCGGGCACCGGCACCGGGAAGTCGCTGGCCTACCTCGTTCCCGCCGTCCAGCACGCCGTCGACACCGGCATCCCCGCCGTCGTCGCGACGGCGACGCTGGCGCTGCAGGCGCAGATCGTCGACCGCGACATGCCACGGCTCGCGGATGCCGTGGCGCCCCTGCTGGGTCGTCGTCCCACCTACGCGCTGGTCAAGGGGCGCCGCAACTACCTGTGTGCGCACAAGGTGGAGGGCGGCTTCCCCGACGACGACGCCGACTCGCTCATGTCACTCGGGATGGTCGACCAGCAGGCCTCCAGGCTCGGGGCCGAGGTCGTGCGCCTGCGCGAGTGGGCCGAGGTCACCGAGTCCGGTGACCGCGACGAGCTCGTGCCGGGAGTGTCCGAGCGGGCCTGGCGGCAGGTGTCGGTCAGCGCGCAGGAGTGCCTGGGCAGCCGCTGCCCGATGGTCACCGAGTGCTTCGTCGAGCGCTCGCGTGCCGCCGCCGCTGACGTCGACGTCATCGTCACCAACCACTCGTTCATGGCGATCGACGCCTTCGAGGGCCGTCAGATGCTGCCCGAGCACGACGTCCTCATCATCGACGAGGGCCACGAGCTCGTCGACCGGGTGACGTCCACCATCACCGACGAGGTGACCCCCGGCATGATCCGGGCCGCCGCCAAGCGGGCCGGGCGCCAGGCCGACGCGTCGTCGACGATGGAGGAGGCCGCCGACCTGCTCGAATCGGTGCTGGAGCCGGCTCCCGAAGGCCGCCTGACCGGCATCCCCGACTCGCTCGCCATGGCGCTCGGACGGGTGCGGGACACCGCGCGCACCGTGCAGAGCGAGCTCAAGCCGCAGCAGGGGGAGGAGGTGGATGCCGGGCGTCAGGTCGCGCGCGCCGCCGTCGACGAGGTGTTCGAGAACGCCTGCCGCATCCTCGAGGAGCGTGAGCTCGACGTCGTCTGGCTGAGCCGTGACCCGCGCCGTGGGCCCGTCCTGCGGGTGGCCCCGATGAGCGTGGCGATGCTCGTGCGCGACAAGGTCTTCGAGGAGCGCACCGTCGTGCTCACGTCGGCGACGCTCGAGCTCGGCGGGTCCTTCGATGCCGTGGCCGGCACCATCGGGTTGCGCGGCGAGGGGGCGCCGAGGTGGCGCGGGCTCGACGTCGGCAGTCCGTTCGACTACCCCAAGCAGGGCATCGCCTACGTCGCCCAGCACCTGCCGCCGCCCGGGCGCGACGGTCTGGCGGGGGAGACCCTCGACGAGATCGAGGCGCTCGTGCGCGCCGCCGGAGGCCGCACGCTCGGGCTGTTCTCCTCGATGCGCGCCGCCAAGGAGGCCACCGAGGCGATGCGCGAGCGGTTCGCCGACAAGGAGGGCGAGATCGCGTTCCTCTGCCAGGGCGAGGACCAGATCAGCACGCTGGTGCGGCAGTTCGCCCGTGACCCGCGGGTGTGCCTGTTCGGCACGCTCTCGCTGTGGCAGGGGGTCGACGTGCCGGGGTCGTCCTGCCAGCTCGTCATCATCGACCGCATCCCGTTCCCACGGCCCGACGACCCGCTCGCCTCGGCCCGGTCCCAGGCCATCGCGCGGATGGGTGGCAACGGGTTCATGGCCGTCTCCGCCACCCACGCGGCGCTGCGCCTGGCCCAGGGGGCGGGTCGGCTGATCCGGCGCTCGGACGACCGCGGGGTCGTCGCGTTCCTGGACAACCGGATGATGACCGCTCGGTACGCCGGCTTCCTCCAGCGCTCGCTGCCGCCGTTCTGGCCGACCTCGGACCGGGCGATGGTGCTGTCCGCGCTGGCGCGCCTCGACGAGATCGCCGACCCGCCGCTCCCGGTGGCCGAGCCCGCCCTGCGCGGACTGACGGGCGCGCTCGCCGCGCCGGTGGGCGACCCGGCGCGAGGTGCGGATGCCGTGGCGCCCGTGCCGCTGTCGCGTCCGGTCGCGGAGGCTCCGCCGCCGCCGGAGTCCTCGCGGACGGCGGTCACCCACGGCCACGCGTGGACCGAGCAGGAGGACGAGGAGCTGCGCGACGGCATCGAGCTCGGCCTCACCCTCGACGAGCTCAGTGAGTCGATGGAGCTGCCGACGGAGGTGCTCGCTGCCCGGCTCGCCGGTCTCGGGCTGGAGGCCGGCAAGGGAGCCACCCTCACCTTCGACTGA
>NZ_DAORSO010000060.1:0-14531 GCF_035443565.1 Ornithinibacter sp.
GCTCGCGCTGGCTGGCGCGCACGCACGACGTGCGGGTCGTCGCGAGCGACCTGTCGATGGGCATGCTGCGCACCGCCCAAG
This sequence comes from Ornithinibacter sp., assembly GCF_035443565.1. NCBI lineage: Bacteria > Bacillati > Actinomycetota > Actinomycetes > Micrococcales > Intrasporangiaceae > Ornithinibacter > Ornithinibacter sp. The sequence goes on from NZ_DAORSO010000060.1 coordinate 82, forward strand.
GCATCGACGCCCCGCCCCACCGCCCGCTCCCCCTCCTGCAGTGCGACGGCCTGGCGATCCCGCTGGCCGATGCCAGCGTCGACAGGGTCTTCACGGCGTACGGGGTCATCCCGTTCGTGGCGGACAGCGGCGCTGTCATGAGGGAGGCCGCCAGGGTGCTGCGCCCCGGGGGGCGGTTCGTGTTCTCGACGTCGCACCCGGTGCGGTGGGCCTTCCCCGACGACCCCGGCCCTGCCGGCCTGACGGCGATGACCTCGTACTTCGACCGCACCCCCTACGTCGAGCGTGAGGCGGGCCTGGCGACCTACGCCGAACACCACCGCACCATCGGCGACCTCGTGCGCCAGGTGGTGGCCGCGGGGCTCGTGCTCACCGACCTCGTCGAGCCCGAGTGGCCTGAGCACAACGACTCGGTGTGGGGCGGCTGGTCACCGCTGCGCGGCGCTCTGCTGCCGGGGACGCTCATCGTCGTGGCCGACCGCCCGTAGCGGCCGTGGACCACCTACGGCCCGGACCAGCGGTGGCTTGGGCCATCGGGGCCCGGAACGCGAACGCGGCCACCGCCCTGGGGACGGTGGCCGCGTGACCGGTGTGTTGGGGGGGGCAGCGCCCCACCGGTGTCAGGTGTGGCGAGCCGCGCGAGCCGTCGGCGGAGTTGCCGTGTCGGGTGCTGCGGCCTTGGCCGGCTTCAGGAGCAGGTAGGCACCGATGGCGACAAGGATGCTGCCGAGGACGAGGCCCACGAGGAGCAGCCAGTTCTCGATGAACGAGAGCAGGCCGGCCTTGGCGCCCCAGTCCTTGGCGTTCTGGGCGACGGTTTCGTCGTCGAAGCCGATCTCGCCGACCGTCTTGGCGATCGGCGCGTATCCCTCCGCCTCGTAGACGGAGTTGATCTGCTCGCGGCCCTCGATGACGACGCCGGTGACCGGCTCGACGTACAGGGTCCGGGTGTTGGAGTAGACCTCGGTGGCGGTGACGTTGCCCTCCGCGCCCTCCTCGAACAGGCTCTTCGGGGCCTCGATGGAGGCCAGCGGGGTGGGGTCGATGGTCTGCTTGAAGACATAGACCGTCGTGCCCTCGATCTTCTCCTCGCTCTGGAACTCGATCGGCACGGCCATCTCGAGGTCTGCGTCCCACCACTGGTAGGTGGTCTTCTGGACGCCGAACGGGAACTTGAAGACTTGGCCGGCGTGCGTCATCGGCTTCTGGGCCGTCGGGTCGGTGAGGTCGCCGACGGAGGTGTAGTCACCGCAGCAGTTGGTGGCCTCACCCGAGATGCGGTCGATCGACACGCCGGTGTCGCTGAAGCTGAGGTCCACGAGCTGGCCGTCCACCTCCGCCTGCGACTTCACGGTGGTCTGCCAGAAGGCGTCGGTGTCCTCGACCCCGGCCTGCTTCACGACACCCGGAATGCCGCGCACCTCGCGGGTGCTGACGACCTTGACCCCGGACAGCTTGTCGATGACGGGCTTGCCGTCCACCACATGGGGGTACAGGACAGCCATGTCCAGCCCTTGCGAGACCGACGTCGAATCCTGGTTGAGCGGCACGGTGGCCAGCGAGTTGAAGATGTACGGCTTGGCCAGGAGCCCGATGCCGATGAACAGCGCACCCAGCAGTGCCAGGATGCCGCCGAGAGCGCGACGCATAGTTGTCCCTTCCACGGTGAAGTCGCTGGAGCCTACCAGCGAGTAGGCGCGCCCGGATGCAAGTCTTGACGCTTTCACGCACAATCTGCGGCGAACGGGCGTGACCTTCGCCGCAGCGCTTCGCATCCGTACACTCGACCGCGGCTGCGCATGACGCCGTGGGCAGCCCGGGCGAGCAGGAGTGGGTGTGGACGTGGAGCTGGCGGAGGTTGACACCGACACACCTGTGGCGACCCGTCGGGTTCCCCACGCCCGGGTGCGACGCCTCTACGTCGTGGCGTCCTCGGTCATCGCCCTGCACGTCGCGGCGGTCACCTGGCTCTCGGCCGGTGGAGGTCTCTACATCGACGACATCCGTGCCCAGGCATACGCCGCGGGACGGCCGTTCTACCCCTTCGTCATCGAGAGCAACCGCACGCACCTCGCTCCGGGTGCGAGGACCATCGACTGGTTTATGGCCCGCTACGCCCCGCTCGAGCACTGGCCAGCAGTCGTCATCACGGCCCTCACCGCGCTGCTCCTCGCGTACGCGACCACCCGCCTGGTGAGCCGGATCATCGACCACCCGGCCGCGCGGGGCCTAGCCGTCGCCTGGGTGTTGTTCGCGGCATCCGTGATCCCGACATACGCGTGGTTCCGGCAGGCGATCACCGTGATGCTGCCCCTCGGGCTGCTGCTCCTGCTCGCGAGCCTGGTGCTGGACCACCTGCGCTCCGGGCGCTGGCAGCCGCTGTCGGTCGCGGTCGTGCTCCACATGGTCGCGCTCACCTTCTCGGAGCGGGCGCTGGCCGTGCCCTTCGTCGTCCTCGCGCTGATCGTCGTCGTGGATGGTGTGCGCTGGCGGTCGGCGCGATGGTGGACCCTCTCGGCCGGGCGCCTCGGCCCGTTCGTCGTCGTCAACGTGCTGTTCCTCCTGGCCTACCTCAGAGGCGACTTCGACAAGGCCGAGGGATCCCAGCCGAGCCTGTCGGACGCGGCCGTCAAGGTCGGCCGCTGGGCCCTGGTCGACCTTCTTCCCGCCTACCTCGGCGGGCCCGTCGTGTGGCGCTCGGCCAACGGTTCCTACTCCTTCGCCGCCACCCCGACCTGGCTGGTCGTCGCTGCCGCAGCACTGTTCGTGCTCGGGCTGGTCATCGCTGCTCGCACACAGGGCAGCCTGCGAGCGGCCGGGCCGGTCGCCCTGGTCGCCGCGGCGTACGCGGTCCCGGTACTCGGCATGATCTACGTCTTCCGCCTCGCCCAGGTCGATGACATCACCGCCGCTGACGACCTCCGGCTCCTTCCCGACGTCAGTGCCGCCGTGGCGCTCGCGCTGGCCGCCCTCTTCGGCACCGTGATGGAACGCCGACGGGACGCACGGATGACGCAGGGCCCGTCGAGGCGGTGGTCTGCCCGCCTCGGAGCCCTCGCCGCGACGGGCACGGTGCTGTGCACCATCAGCTGGATCGGCTTCGGGGTGGTCTGGCACACCTCCGTCGTGCCCGCCTACCTCAGCAACCTTCGCACGGAGGTGCGGGCCACGACCGGCCAGGTACTGCCAGCCCCCGTGCCCGCCGAGATCATCCCCGGATGGGTCGATCCCACCTTCACCACCGGCCCACTCATCGAGCTCCTCAACCCGGACGCGCTGTCTGCACAACTCTCCGGCGCGCCGTCCATCGTCGGCCCGACCGGGTCGCTCGTGCCGGCCGAGCTCGGGCGAGTCGGCGGCGCGGAGGTCCCCGAGGGTTTCTGCGGTCAGGTACTACCGGTCGGCGTCCGCACCGTGACCATCCCCCTCGTCGACGACGCGCCCTACTTCCGGGGGTCGATCGTGGTGGTCGGCGTCCTCATCGGCGACGCCGAGCGGCTGAACCTGCGGGTCACCGACCGAGACGGCGCGGTGTCCGGCCCCTTGGTCGTGAACCCCCCGGAGCTCCTGCGCGGACCGCACCGCATCATCGCCCCGGTGCCACACGAGACGGCCGTTCGCAGCATCAGCGTCGAGGTGGAGACGCCCAACACCGATGGTGTGTGCGTCACCTCGGCCCTGGTGACCACCGTGGGGCCCCTGCCGTGACCACGACCCCTGCGATGCCGGTCACCCGGGTGCGCCCTCGTGCGCACCACCTCGTCGAGCTCGAAGGGCTGCGCGCCCTCGCCGCACTGGCCGTGCTGCTGACCCACGCCGGCTTCCTCTCGGGTTCGACGGGCCGCGCGACTCTCCCGGGCTTCCTCGCCCGCATGGACATCGGGGTGGCCATCTTCTTCGTGCTCAGCGGCTTCCTGCTCTACCTGCCACACGCGCGGCACATCGCCGATGGTGCAGCGCCCGTCAACACCAGGTCCTACGCCATCCGGCGCTTCTCCCGACTGGTGCCCGCCTGGCTGGCGGTGCTCATCGGCACCCTTGTCCTCGTCCCCGAGTCCCGAGAGGCCGACCGCGAGATCTGGGTCGCGAACCTCCTGCAACTGCAGAGCATGAAGCTGGAATGGGACCTGCCCGGGCTCGCCCAGCTCTGGAGCCTCTCCACAGAGGTCATGTTCTACGTCGCCCTCCCCGTGGTCGGCCTCGTGGCCGCCCGGGCCGCGGCCCGCGCTGGTCGGCGTGGTCACCTGGGCGTGCTGGCGGGGCTGGTCGCGCTGACCTGGTGCTTCCGACTGCTCGACGGCCTGGGCGCCCTGCCCCAGGGATTCTCGTGGATCCGCACGCTGCCCGCGGTGGGTGACTGGTTCGTCGTCGGCATGCTGCTCGCGCTCGTCGTCACCGACGACGCGCTGAGGCGACCAGTGGCCAGCGTCGTCCGGGTCGCCCCCTGGCACCTCTACGTGCTCGCTGCCTGCGTGTTCTGGGTCCTCACGACCCGCAGTGCCGGGCCCTACGACCTGACCCCGCCCACCCCGGCGCAGGCCACCGTCAAACACATCGGCTACGCCCTCGTCGCTGGACTGGTCATCGCCCCATCGGTGCTGGGAGCCCGCACTGTCGTGTCGCGAGTGCTCAGCTCGCCGCCTCTGGTCTACCTCGGCACGATCAGCTACGGCGTCTTCCTCTGGCACCTCCCGATCATGTTCGCGGTCCGTTCAGCGCTGGGGCTCGACGTCTTCGCCTACGGGTTCTGGATCACCGTGGTGCTGACGCTCATCGCCTCGATCATCGTCGCTGCCCTCAGCTGGCACCTGCTCGAGTCGCCGCTCCAGGCCAACGCCCGTCGTCGCACCACCACCAGCAGCCGCTGACCTGCCTGTAGCCGTGCCCCACGTCGCGGCCACCCCGACGAGGAACAGAGCCAGCGCCCCGGACAGCACGTCGCGGTTCGAGGCACCGGCTGAGGGCCACGGCCGCACCAACGCCCAGCCGACCCAGGCCACGGCCGCACCGCCGGCCACGGCCGTCACGGCCGTCACGAGCGAGGAGCGCCACGTCGCGAGCCGGCGCACGAGGATGGCCAGCCCACCCGCCACGGCACCCGCGACCCCGCCGACCGCGACGAGCCCGGAGACGGCGAGCGCACGACCCAGACCCGGAGCCCGGATCTCCGCAGCGACAGTGGCCGACCGCACCCGTGGTCCGCGGATGACGAGCACGACGAGCAGCGCCGCGAGCGCACCGCCGAAGGCCAGGGAGGCCAGGAAGACACGCTGCGGGGCGAAGCGCAGCTCGACCGTGCCCTCGGTGCCTGCCGGCACCACCCAGGACTGCGCCCAGCCGTCCACCGTGACCGGTTTCAGGGTCGCCGCCCCTGCCGTCGCAACCCACCCCTCGTTGGCGTTCTCGCGCACCACGAGCAACGTGTCCCGCTCGCTCGCCGGCCCGAGGTCGACGGATCGCGATGTCGCACCCCATGAGGTCGTCGTGACCGGGACGGGCGCTGGGGCGCTCTGGGGGTCCGTCACGTACCGAGCGTCGAGCACGAGCGACCGGACCGAGAACTCCCCGGACGACAACGCCTGAACCCGGACTCGTCCTGCGGGGACGACGGCCGGTCCGTCGCAGGCGGTAAGGGTCGCGTCCTGACGGTTGAGGATGCGGCCACGAGTGGTGCTCACGCTCGTCTCCAGCGTCTGACCTCCCACCTGGACTGTGGGGCCGAACCCGCACGGCAGCTCCACGGTCTGGTCCCCGAGGACGGCACGCGACCAGGCGTCCCCGATCAGCGCGACATCGCCGATGACGACTGGCATCGTCTTCGGACCCGAGGTCGTCAGGCTCTCCTGCTCGGTGGCCTCGACCACGGCGATGGTCAGGCCCGTGACCTGGCTGGGCGGCAGGGAGATCGTGCCGTCGCGCCCCAGGGTGCGGCGAACCGTGACGTCGCCGAGGGTGACGTCGAGCACGGTGGGGCGGCGGCCGGCCACATTCGGGTCGGCCTCGAGACGCAGCCCCTCGACGAGGCGCGGCGTGGGCCAGCTGAGGGTGAGCCGGGGCTCGGTGTCCTGCGGGGAGGCGGCCCAGTAGGTCTTTGCGTCACCGTCGACAGCCAGGTCGGGCGAAACCCCCGGCTCCGGCAGCCACCTGCTCGAACCCGCGGCACGGACACCGTCGAGCCGGCGCAGCAACGAATCCGCGCCCTCGCCGCTCGCGACCACCGTCCCTGTCACCGTGAAGGACCTGGTCTGGGCCAGGGTCAGCTCTCGTCGGATGCCGTTGGTCTCCTCACCGACGCGCCGTCGATCGGGCGAGCAGGCGAGCACTCCACTGTCCATGGGGTAGCAGGCCGACCGCTCGTCCGAGCTGGCCTGGAGCGCGACCACCGAGGGGGTCTGCACGCTCAACGGCAGTCGCACCCAGGGCTGGACCCGAGGAAGCGTGCCCGCCCCGATGTCGAGGACCCGCACCGTGGGGCGGGCGTCACGCACGGCCTCGACGGTGAGGCGAACGGACATCGTCGGTCCCGGCGGCACGTCGACCGAGACCTTGTACCTGGCCGGGTCCACGTCCCCGGCGAACTCCGGGCTGGTCACGGGGGTCCGCTCGGTTCCGGTGTCCGTGGAGACCGACAGTGCCGCGACGTTCGCGCCGACCTCGGTGTCCAGCGTCACCAGCACGCTCGCGGGCAGTTCGGTCGGTGTCGCCCACTCAAGCTGCACCCACTGGCCCAAGGGGTCATACCCGGACGAGCGCCACGCCGTCTCGCCGCTGGCGTCGAAGGCGCGCCACGCATCGCTGTTCAGCTCTCGCCCCTGACCCAGGGCGGGCTCGGCGAGGGTCGAGGATGCCGTGGCTCGAGCCGTGCCGTCGTCCACCCGGACGCTCTGGTGGTCGGAGAGGTCGGCGCGGTCCTCCGTCAGGGGCGTCGGCCAGTAGTCGTGAACGGCACGCGGGGACACGTACTCCTCGTCGGCAGACAGCAGCGGCCCGTAGAGGTCGGTGGCCGTCGCGAAGCTGGCCTGACGTCGTTGGAGGGTGTCGGTCGTGAGCAGCGGCCCCCCGCCACGAGCCGCTGGGTCCTCCCCCACCGTGAACAGCCCCGCGGCAGTTCCCGGCCGTGCACCGATCCCCTCGGGACCGCCCGCGTAGGGCACGGCCGCGTCGACCGGGAGGCGGGTGGTCGGCGCGATCGACGCCCCCGAGGACACCTCGAGGATCTCGAGCTCGCGCAAGGGGCGGTCCAGCCCCCAGTCGGACACGATGCTGATGTCCGTGGAACCGCCCACGAGGGACCCGAAGCTCGCCACCGACTGGGCGCCGCTGGACGTGAGTGCGGCGCGCACGACGATCGGCGGGGTCGTCCGCGCGCGCGGCCGTTGGTGATCGGCCACGACAAGCACCCGTGTCACGCCGAGAGTGTCCAGCAGCGCGACCAGTTCCGGCCCTCCCCGTCCCTGCGCCACCCGAGCCTCGATCTCGTTGAGCAGCCGGGTGGCCCCCGCCGACCCGAGCGGCACGCCGTCACGAACGATCCAGGGCTCGGTCATGTACGGCTGGATGGGCTCGTCCTTGGGTTCGCCCCACATCCGTGCCGGGGCGTTGCCGCCGGGAAGGATGAGGGTGCGGCCGCCGTCAGGGTGTTCCTCGAGCCACTGCGCGGCGTCCTGCCATGCCGTCGGCACCGCGAGGAACGGCCCGCGCTGGATGACCCCCACGAACGCCGGCACCGCGGTCTGCCCGATGATCGCGAGGACGACTAGCACCGCGGCGAGCTGGGGCCAGGGAGCCCCGACACGGCGCAGCCACCTCGCGGCCAGCGGTAGTCCGTGGGCCACTCCGAGGGCCAAGGGCAGCCGTACCACCGGCTCGCACTTGTGGGTGTTGCGGAACGGGGCGAGGACGCCGTCGAGGAGGTCTGCCTGCGCCCCGGACCATGGCCCCGCGACGCCCTCGCCGTGGCCGAAGGTGACCAGTATCAGCCCAATGATCAGCCCACCGCGGGCGAACCCCGTCCACGGACCGCGGGCGAGCGCCAGACCAAGAAGACCGGCGAGCGCGATGACCAGGCCGAAGAGAATGACGTTCCGGGTCGTCAGGATGGCCCACCCGGCCGGCCACACCGCGTTCTCCTGACCGCCGATCGTCGCGATCCACTGGGTGGTCCCCCGCAACGCCTCGGTGACGCTCGCAACGGCCGTCGTGACGCGGGCGTCCTCGATCCAGTCGAGGAAGGGAGGGCTGTACCGACCCAGCAGGACCAGTGGGCCGATCCACCACGCCGTGGCCAGCACGACGGCCACTGACCACCAGGCCAGCAGTCGCACCCGGACGGCGGACGTGCGAGTGAGGATCCACCACAGCGGCAGGATCAGCGTCGCGAGCGACGCGACGGCATTCACCGCCCCGAGCAGGAGGATCGCCGCCCCCGAGCGCAGGGCAGCGGGGCGCTCACCCCCGGGTGCGACGGCCAGCAGGGGCAGGAGTATCCACGGGGCGATGGCCATCGGCCAGATCTCGGAGCTGATCGCGCCCAAGCCCATGAGCATGCGGGGCGCCAGCGCGTAGCTGAACGCCGCGAGGATCCGTGACCAGCCGGTACCGATACCGAGCCGCTCCAGGACCCGCAGCGTGCCGTGGTAGGCGAGCACGAGGATGAGTGCCCACCACAGCCGCTGGACGACCCACGGTGAGAACCCGAGGACATCCCCGAGCCAGAAGAACGGGCCCATCGGGAACAGGTAGCCGTAGGCCTGGTTCTGGAGCTGCCCACCAGCCGCGAGCGGGTCCCAGAGGTTCATCGCGCGACCGAGGAACCCGCCGGGGTCGACCACGAGGTCGAGCTTGGTGTCAGCGGCGGTCCAGCCCGGACGTTGGACGAAGGCCAGGGCGATGAGGAAGGCCGTGGGGACGATGCGGTCGAGTCGGGCCCTCCACCGCTGGGCCGACTCGGTCGCGGTGGTGGAGGGGTCGGTGATGTCGGGGGCGCTCACTCGCCACTCGCGCGCAGGACGATCACGGCGTTCCAGCTCACGACCTCGCGCAGCCCGGGTACCGCCATGACCCAGTGCGCCCACCAGGGGTGGTAGCGGGGGAAGACGTCGAGCACCTGGGCACGGCCCCCGGCCTCGACCTCGCGAGCCCAGAGGACCATGGGGCCCACCGGGCACTTGAAGAGCGACCGGCCGACGTCGTTCTTGGGTCGCTTGCCGTTCCTCCGCTCGTACCGGTCGGCGGCCCGTCGGCCACCCAGGTAGTGCCAGGGGGAGGTCTCATGGCCACCCCAGGGTGACAGCCACGGAGTCCAGGACAGGAACACCAGTCCCCCCGGCTGAGCGACCCGCAGCATCTCCTCGGCCATCCGCACCGGGTCGGGAACGTGTTCCAGGACGTTACTCGAGAACGCGATGTCGACGCTGCGGTCCGCCACCGGGAGATCCAGCCCGGACCCCCGCACGGTGTTGCCGGCCACGCCGCCACGGGCGGTGAGCTCACCGGCATCCGGCTCCAACCCCGCGTACGCCGCACCGGCTGCCGCGAAGGCGTCGGCGAAGTAGCCGGGCCCTCCCCCGATGTCCAGCACGCTGCGGCCCTCGAGCGGCGTCCACCGCCGCAGCAGGTCGACCGAGTCGAGAGCGAGCGCACCGTAGAAGCGGGCAGGCTCGGTCTGCTCGACCCGAAAGGCCCGAAACAGGTCGACCGACCGACGCAGGGACGCCCTCTGCCCGACCGCCCGGTGCGGGGGGTGGTCCTGGGGTAACATCCGTCTCCGGTCGTTGAGGAAAGAGCCCACGTGCGCATTGCCTTCTTGAACTGGCGAGACTCTACACATCCCGAGGGTGGGGGTGCGGAGAAATACGCCGAGACCGTGTGCGAGGGGCTGGCGGACGCCGGGCACGACGTCACGATGCTGTGTTCGACCCATCCCGGGGCTCCCCCCGAGGAACGGCGCCGCGGCGTCCGCGTGCTGCGACAGGGCGGCCGGCTCGGCGTCTACGGGGCGAGCCTGCGTCGGCTCGCCGCCCTGGAGCGCGCTGAGGGCAGGTTCGACGTCGTCGTCGACACCCAGAACGGCGTGCCCTTCTGGGCCCGCGCCGCGACGAAAACGCCTGTGGTCCTGCTCGTGCACCACGTGCATCGCGAGCAGTGGCCCATCGTGTTCGGACCGGCGGCTGCACGGGTCGGGTGGGCCCTGGAGTCCCGGGTGGCACCGCGGGCCTTCCGCGGGCTGCAGTACGTCGCCGTCTCGCAGCGCACCCGCGAGGAGCTGATCGAGCTCGGGGTCGCCCCGGAAGCCATCGCCGTCATTCACAACGGCACCGACCCGGCACCGACCGACAGCGGGCCGCGCCACCCCGAACCCCGGCTCGTCGTGCTCGGGCGCGTCGTCCCGCACAAGCGCATCGAGCACGCCCTCACCGTGACGGCTCGGCTGAGGGCACGTCACCCGGGCCTTCGGCTGCGCATCGTTGGCGACGGGTGGTGGAGCGACAAGGTGCGCGAGGAGGCGGTGGCCCTCGGCGTCTCGGACCGGGTCGACATCCTCGGATTCGTGGACGAGCAGACCAAGCACGCCGAGCTCGCGGCGGCGTGGGTGGCTCTGGCGCCGAGCATCAAGGAGGGCTGGGGGCTCAGTGTGGTCGAGGCGGCGTCCCACGGAACGCCCACGGTGGCCTACACCGGGGCGGGGGGCCTGTCGGAGTCGATCGTCCACGGCCGCACCGGCATGCTCGTGGACGACCTCGATGGCCTCACGGCGGCGGTAGATCACCTGCTCACCGACACCACGACCCGTGAGTCGCTCGGTGCCGCGGCGATCGAGCACGCGGCGAACTTCACCTGGGCCCGTTCGGTGCAGGCTTGGGAGTCACTGCTCGCGGATCGCGCCGCAGGCCTGCCCGTCGAGGCCGGGACCGACGCAGTCGTGCCTGACGAGGTGCGCCAGCAGAGGGCGCGGGGCGTCAGCCGCCGTAGTTGAGGAGTTCCTCGGCAGGAATGATCGTCTGCTGGCCCTCGACGACCGCGGTCGCGTCCTGGGGTCCGTTGGAGGAGACGATGCTCGAGGCAGCCGCGAAGGCCATACCGAGACCGGCAAACAGGCTCACGCCAAGAAGGATGAGGCCCGCACGGCGCGAACGGCGCTCGTCGTCGGTGGTGGTGGCAGACATATGCGTGGTTGACCTTTCCTACTGGGCAGTAGCACCATCGTAGCGTGTCCTGGGCTCACATGAGTGCAGGTCTGGCGCTCATTGCGCGCCGGAGACGTCCCAGACCGTGAACGAGGGGCCCGAGTGCACGAGGCGCCAGCCGTCGCGCCTGCTCGCCAGAGAACCCGGGGTGTCGAGCCACTCCACGACGTGTGTCACCCCGTGGCGCCTCAGGCTCGCCGCCGTCACCGAGCCACTGGCCCAGTCCTCCCCCACCGGCGCGTCGTCCACGACGACGGAGCCCGCAGGTCGTTGCACCGTCAGCGCGGTGCTCGTGAGCACGGTGCCGGACACCGCCCTCGGCAGCGGATCGAGGAAGGGCGGCTCACCAGCCCACCCCGGCAGGCGCAACGGCTGCCAGGGAAGGGAGAGCACCGTGGGCGTGGCCGGGGCGGCGTCGAGCGAGCGGACGGCATCCGCCCAGTCCGCCGGGTACGTGACGGGACGGTAGTCGGCCCGCATCCTGCTCGGCAGGTCGGGCACCGATGCCACCGACAGCGCGGCGACCAGGACGCACCCGAGAGCGGATGCCGTGCGCCCACCATGGCGCGCCAGCCACGCCACGGCCACGGCCACGAGCACGGCCAGCGCGAGGATCCCGGGCGCGAGCATCCGGTGCTGGTCCCGAAAGAGGGCGACCCCGGGGACCTGCTGGAGAGCGGACATCACCTCCAGTCCCGGTCCGGATGCCCACCAGGCCACCGTCGCCGGGCCGACGAGCAGGAGCAGGGCCAGCCCAGCCACTGCGGCGCCCCTGCGCGAGAACTCGCCGGGTCCCGTGGCGGCGACCGCGAGGCCGAGCACGGCTGCGACAGCGCACCCGAGCAGGCCCAACGACGCGGCGAGGGCGACCGGGTCGGACCGAGACAGCGGCTGCGCACCCGCCGCCCAGACTCCACCCCCCATGAGGGCCGAGAACCACGTCCCGAGCCCGGAGTCGTCGGCGAGGGCGAACGCGGCCGGGCCGTCGGGGTCCGCGCCCACGCCACCGACGAGGACGGCGGGCAGGACCCACGGGAGGCACCACGCCGAGGCCACCGCAGCAACGGCGGCCGACCTGGCCAGGGTGCGGTCCCCGCGAGACAGGTCGGCCAGCACCGCCGTGACGGCCGCCACGACGCCGCCCCACGGAGTCAGTGACGCAGGGATCGCGACCACCACAAGCAGGAGATGTCGCTGTCGGGTCCGGAGGCTCGACCGCACGACGATGACGATCCACGGGAGGCAGGCATAGCCGAGCAGGGTCGGGCCGTGACCGAGCAGCAGCCTCTCGGTGACGTAGGGGTTCCATATGGCCACCCACGCGGCCGCGGCCGCGGCAGCAGCACCGGCGTGCCGCACGAGGAGTCCGGTGCCGACCCCCGCCAAGGCCAACGCGGCAACGAGGATGAGCTGCTGCTGCACGCCTGTCGGAACGACGCCGGAAGCCACCCACGACACGGCATCCAACGGCCACGCACGCAGTGCGGAGGCGGTCGTCGGGAGGAGTGAGAGGGGTGCCGCCGGCTCAGGCACCGCGACGAAGTCACGGACCAGCCGTTGTCCCGTGCCGGTCACCCCCGAGAGCACGACGGCGGTCGCAAGGGTGGCCGAGACCACCGCGGCAGCGACCGGTGCACGGCCGGAGCCAGCGGCCGGTGGTTCAGCCACGGAGGACACCCGCGCCACCCTAGTTGGCGGCAGCGAGTGATACCGACCAGTACATTGACGCGCGTGTCGATGTGGACCAGACGAGCAGCGATCGCCCGGGGGGCGTCGCTCGTCGCCGTCGGCACCACGGTGATGAACGCGGCGGTCTACCTGTTCACGCTGCTGGCCGCCCGCCGCCTGGGCCCCGAGGCGTATTCGGCCGTCGCGGCCCTGATGGGTGTCGTCCTCGTCGTCAACGTCCTCGCCCTAGGTGTGCAGGCGACGACGGCCAGGCGCGTGGCACAGCGGGACGGGCCGGCAGTGGAGCCCACGATGCTCGCGACGGCGCGGCGAGCGGCCTTCGTGCTCGGGTTGATCTGCCTGGCGCTCTCCCCGGTGGCCTCGACCGTCCTGCGCCTGGACAGCTGGCTCACCGCTGCGACCGTCGCGGTGACGGCAGCCGCGCTCACCGTGACCGGCGCCCAGCTCGGCATCCTCCAGGGGCGCCGAGACTGGCGAGCCTTCGCGATCCTCAGCGTCGCGATGGGGGCCGGGCGGCTCGTCGTCGGAGGCGCCGCGATTGCGCTGTGGCCGACGACCCTCGGCGCCATGACCGGCGTGGCGCTCGGCGCCATTGTGCCGATCGTGGTGGGCCACCGTCTGACGAGGGCCCGGTCGACGACGAGCCCCGGCAGCGCGCTGCCTGCAGACCCCTCGGGGCGGGCACCCATCGGACTCCTGCGTGAGGTCGCGCACGACTCGCACACCCTGCTCGCCTTCTTCGCCCTCACCCAGGTCGACGTCTTCGCCGCCCGGGTCACCCTGCCGGCCGACGAGGCCGGCAACTACGCGTCGGGGCTGATCCTCAGCAAGGCTGTGCTGTTCCTCCCGACCTTCGTCACGGTGATGGCCTTCCCGGCGTTGGCCCGCCGGGCCGGCCACCGTCACCTGCACCTGCTGGGACTCGCGGTGATCCTCGCGATCGGCCTCGTGGCCGTCGGCGCGACTCTCGTGGCACCCGACCTCGCCCTGGTGTTCGTCGGGGGTGAGGCGTACTCCGCCGTGGCAGATGACCTGTGGCTGTTCGCGGTGCTCGGCACTGTCACCGCGATGATCCAGCTGCTCGTCCAGACCGCCCTCGCGCGCACGCACCGGCGAGCCGTGTGGTGGATCTGGGGCGCGTTCGCGTTGGTCGTGGCGGGCCTGCCGCTCATCGGCACCGGGCACGAGCTGCTGCTGTTCGTGCTCGCCGTGGATGCCGTCCTGCTCGCGCTGCTCGTGTGGGTGACGTGGTCGGATGCCGTGGACGCGGACACCCTCGATGCGCCGCTGCGCGGCGACGACAAGCAGGCCGAGGTGCCCAGCTGATCCCGTGCCGGCGGTGGTCGTGCGCGGGACCACATGCCGGGCAGGTCAGTGCGCGGCGTCGTGCCAGGAGCGGCCGACCCCCACGCTGACGTCGAGCGGCACATCCATCTGCACGGCAGCACCCATCTCGCGCCGAACCAGCGCCTCGAGCACCTCCCGCTCCCCCGGTGCGACCTCGAGCACGAGCTCGTCGTGCACCTGGAGCAGGATCCGAGATGCGAGCCCTTCGGTGCGCAGCGCGGCATCCAC
>NZ_DAORSO010000061.1:0-10248 GCF_035443565.1 Ornithinibacter sp.
CCCCCGTGGTCCTTCGGTGACGGCGCCCGGTCCGGACGGTAGAACTCGGCGGCCATCGAGCACACGAAGCCGGGCGTGCAGTAGCCGCACTGCGACCCACCGCGCACGGCCATCTCGTGCTGGACGGGGTGCAGCGCCTCGGGCGACCCGAGCCCTTCGGAGGTCACGACCTCCTGACCCGCCAGGGCGCTGGCCGGGAGCAGGCAGGCGTTGACCGCGGCCCACCGGGTGCGGTCATCGCCGTCGCGCCGGGCCAGCATCACCGAGCAGGCCCCGCACTCACCCTCGGCGCACCCCTCCTTGGCTCCGATCAGCCCGATCGAGCGCAGCCAGTCCAGGGCGGGGGTCCACGGGTCGGTGCCGGCGAGGTCGTGGACCACACCGTTGACCGTCACCCGGGGTGTCTGGTTGGTCGCCATGGCCTGATCCTCCTCGTCGTCGCGGCCCGTGGGGCCCCTTGTGCCCAGCGGCATCCGGGTGAGAGAGCACACACGGCGAGGCCACGGTAACCCCGCGCCGGGGTGCGGCATACTGGGCGTGACACGTGCTCCGGGGTCGGTGTAATTCCGAACCGGCGGTGACAGTCCGCGACCCGACCGCAGCCAGCGGCCGGTTGACCCGGTGAAACTCCGGGACCGACGGTGAAAGTCCGGATGGTAGGCAGCACGTGCTGGCGAGGCCCGCGGGTCTCGCCGGCGGTCGTCGTGGTCGGTTGCCCTCGGGTGCCAACCTTGGACAACCATCCTCCCGGAGCCTGACCGAACACCCGGTTTCCAGGCACGAGGGCAGGACATGGACGAGAGCACCGCGCTGATGCAGCGGGCGATCGATGCTGCCCGCCTCGGCCCGCAGGCCGACCCCAACCCGCGGGTGGGCTGCGTCGTCACGGATGCCGCGGGTCGGGTGGTCGGTGTGGGGCACCACCGCGGGGCCGGCACCGCGCACGCCGAGGTCGACGCGCTCGCCCAGGCAGGGGAGGCGGCCCGCGGCGGCACCGCCCACGTCACCCTCGAACCGTGCAACCACACCGGACGCACCGGCCCGTGCACCGGCGCCCTGCTCGAGGCGGGCATCGCCCGGGTCGTCTTCGCCGTCGGGGACCCCGACGCGGTCGCCGCGGGTGGGGCCGCGACGCTGGCCGCCGCCGGGGTCGCCGTCGAGACCGGGGTCCTGCGCGAGGCCGCCGAGGAACTCAACGAGTCGTGGCTGCACGCCCGCCGCACCGGCCGTCCGTTCGTCATCGCCAAGAGCGCCTCGACCCTCGACGGTCGCACGGCCGCCGCCGACGGCACGAGTCGCTGGATCACCGGCGAGGCAGCCCGCGCCGACGTGCACGACCTGCGCTCGCGGTGCGGCGCCGTCGTCGTCGGCACCGGCACCGCCCTGACCGACGACCCCCAGCTCACCGTGCGCACGGCCGACGGCACGGATGCCGGGTCCCAACCGCTGCGCGTCGTGGTCGGCCACCGCACCCTCCCGGCGACGGCGCGCGTGCTCGACGGTGCGGCCGAGACCCTGCTGCTGGCGACCCACGACCCCGCCGAGGTGCTCGCGGCACTGCACGCACGCGGCATCCACCGCGTCCTCCTCGAAGGTGGCCCGACGCTGACCGCGGCCTTCCTCGCCGCCGGCCTCGTCGACGAGGTCGTGGCCTACGTCGCGCCGGCGCTGCTCGGCTCCGGTCCCACGGTCAGCAGCGACCTCGGTGTGCGCACCATCGCGGATGCCGTGCGCCTGGACCTCGTCGACGTCACCGTCCTGCCCCCCGACGTGCGGATCACCGCCCGCCCCGCCACCGCACCCCCGGTCCACCCCCGGGCAAGGAGCTGATCGCCGTGTTCACCGGAATCGTCGAGGAGCTCGGCACCGTGCTCGCCCTCGACACCCTCGAGGCAGACGGCCGCACCGACTCCGCGCGCCTCACCGTCGCGGGCCCGCTCGTGACCGCCGACGCCACCCACGGCGCGTCGATCAGCGTCAACGGGGTGTGCCTCACAGTCCTCACCCACGGGGACGGGGAGTTCACGGTCGACGTCATGGCACAGACGCTCGCGCTGACCAGCCTGGGCGCGCTGCGACCGGGCGACCGGGTGAACCTCGAGCGCGCGATGGCAGCCGACGGTCGGTTCGGCGGCCACGTCGTGCAGGGCCACGTCGACGGGGTCGGCACCATCGTGCGCCGGACGCCCGGCGAGCGGTGGGAGGTCGTCGAGGTCTCGTTGCCCGCCGACCTCGCCGGCTACGTCGTCGCGCAGGGGTCGATCACCGTCGACGGGGTGAGCCTGACCGTGGCCGGGCTCACCGGGACGACGTTCAGCGTCTCCCTCATCCCGACCACGCTCGCGCTGACCACGCTCGGCACCAAGGACGTCGGTGACCCCGTCAACCTCGAGGTCGACGTGCTCGCCAAGTACGTCGAGCGCCTGCTCGCCACCCGGTTCGCCAGCCCCGCAGCCCAGCCAACACCGACCCCCGCGGAGGAGTCATGACCCTGTCGACCATCGAGGCTGCGCTCGACGCGCTGCGCCTCGGGCGCCCGGTGCTCGTCCTGGACGACGAGGACCGTGAGAACGAGGGCGACGTCGTGCTCGCCGGTCAGACGTTGACCGACCAGTGGATGGCCTGGACCATCCGCAACACCTCCGGCTACATCTGCGCCCCCGTGACCGAGGAGGTCGCCGACCGGCTCGACCTGCCCCTGATGGTCCGTGACAACCGCGACCCCCGACGCACCGCGTACACGGTGACCGTCGACGCGGCATCCGGTGTCTCCACCGGCATCTCGGCCGCCGACCGGGCCCACACCATCCGCACCCTGTCCGACCCGACGGCGAGCGCCGACGACCTCATCCGACCGGGGCACGTCGTGCCGTTGCGGGCCCGTGCCGGGGGAGTGCTGGCCCGCGCCGGGCACACCGAGGCAGCCGTCGACCTGTGCCGGCTCGCCGGGCTCGAACCGGTCGGAGCCATCGGTGAGCTCGTCGCCGACGACGGCACCATGCTGCGCACGCCGGGCGTGCTCTCCCTCGGTGCCGCCCACGACCTGCCGGTGGTCACCATCGCCGACCTCGTGGCGTGGCGCCAGCGCCACGACCGGGTGACGCGGGTCGCCGACACCGTGCTGCCGACGCGCCACGGCACGTTCCGCACCGTCGCCTACCGCGACGTGCTCACCGGCGTCGAGCACCTCGCCCTGGTCAGCCCCCTGGGCATCCCGGAGCGGGCCCCGCTCGTGCGGGTGCACTCCGAGTGCCTGACAGGTGACGTGATGGGTTCGCAGCGCTGCGACTGCGGCCCCCAGCTCGAGCGTTCCCTCGAGCGCGTCGCGGCCGAGGGCGGCGTCGTCGTCTACGTGCGCGGACACGAGGGCCGCGGGGTGGGTCTCGGTGCGAAGCTGCGCGCCTACGAGCTCCAGGACCGCGGTCTGGACACCGTCGACGCGCAGATCGAGCTCGGCCTGCCGATCGACGCACGGGAGTACGCCGCTGGCGCGGCCGTGCTCCTCGACCTCGGGGTGCACGAGCTGCGGCTGCTCACCAACAACCCCGCCAAGGTCGATGCCATGCGCGAGCACGGCATCCGGGTCGTCGCCGTCGAGCGACTGCGGATCGCACCCGTGGCCGAGAACGCCGCCTACCTGCGCACCAAGCGCGACCGGATGGGGCACGACCTCGTCATCGACAGCAGTGAAGGAGCAGCACCGGCATGAGTGGACACGGAGCACCGGTCGTGACCGTCGACGGGAGCGGCCTGCGCGTCGCCGTGGTCGCCGCGTCGTGGCACGAGCAGGTCATGGACGGCCTCGTCGACGGCGCGTTGCGTGGGCTGGCGGATGCCGGGGTGCGCTCACCTCTCGTGGTGCGCGTGCCCGGCACCGTCGAGCTGAGCGTCGCCTGTGCCCGGCTCGCGCCCCGGTACGACGCCCTCGTCGCCCTCGGCGTCGTCATCCGTGGCGGCACCCCGCACTTCGAGTACGTGTGCCAGGGGGTCACCGTCGGCCTGACCCAGGTGTCGGTGACCACCGGGGTGCCCGTCGGGTTCGGCGTGCTGACCTGCGACACGGACGAGCAGGCCGTGGCACGGGCCGGCCTGCCCGGCAGCGTCGAGGACAAGGGCCACGAGGCCGCGACCGCAGCCGTCGCCACGGCCGTGACCCTGCGCGACCTGGATGCCGCGGCGGCGGGTCGGTGACCGTGCTGCGCGAGCTGCTCGCGTGGCTCCAGCACGAGTCGATCACGGTGGCGGGGTACCCGCTGCCGTGGATCGAGGTCGTCGGCAACCTCTTCGGGTTCGCCTCGGCCATCCTCGGCATGCGGCGCAAGGTCTGGGCCTGGCCCATCGGGATCGTCGGGAACCTGCTGCTGTTCACCATCTTCGTCTCGGCGACCTTCGACGCCGACTCGCGCACCCCGCTGTTCGGTCAGGCCGGCCGGCAGGTCTTCTTCATCATGACCAGCCTCTACGGCTGGTGGCGCTGGCAGGAGCACCGCAACGCCCGCCTGGCGGCCGGCGCGTCCGCCGACACCCCGGCCATCACCCCGCGGTGGGCGACCGCGCGCGAGCGGCTCGGCTACGTGCTCGTGTGGATCGGTGGGGTCCTGGTCGCTCAGTGGGCCCTGGCCGGCATCGGCGCGGCGTGGCCCGCTCCGCGCTGGTACTTCTGGTGCGACGCGTGGATCCTCGTGGGCTCGATGCTCGCGACGTACGCGATGGCCCGCGGGTGGAACGAGTTCTGGCTGATGTGGATCGCCGTCGACCTCGTCGGCGTGCCGCTGCTCTGGCACAGCGAGTACTACGCCACCGCCGTGCTCTACGGCGTGTACGGGTTGCTCGTGCTCTACGGCTTCTTCGTGTGGTTGCGGGCTTCGCGGGCCGAGGCACCGGACGCGCTGGAGACCCGCGAGCTCGACCCCGTCGCCTGACCGGACGGACGGCGCCGTCGAGGGTCGCCGCGCCCACGTAGGCTTGTCCCTCGTGAAGACGTTCGACGAGCTGTTTGCCGAGCTGGCCGACAAGGCCCGCACCCGCCCGCCCGGTTCGGGCACCGTCACCGAGCTCGACTCCGGGGTCCATGGCATCGGCAAGAAGATCGTCGAGGAGGCCGCCGAGGTGTGGATGGCGGCCGAGTACGAGGGCCGCGAGCGCACCGCCGAGGAGATCAGCCAGCTGCTCTACCACCTCCAGGTGCTCATGCTCGCGTGTGACCTCACCCCGGACGACGTGTACGCCCATCTCTGAGGGCCGCTCCGGCATCCACCCCTGAACGCCACCACGGCATCCACCCCTGACGAAAGCCTCACCACCCATGCTGCGCATCGCCGTCCCCAACAAGGGTTCGCTGTCCGAGCCGTCGGCCGCCATGCTCCGCGAGGCGGGGTACCGCACCCGTCGCGACCCCAAGGAGCTCATCGTCACCGACGCCGCGAACGGCGTCGAGCTGTTCTACCTGCGCCCGCGTGACATCGCCGTCTACGTCGGCTCCGGCACCGTCGACTGCGGCATCACCGGCCGTGACCTGCTGCTGGACTCCGGGTCGGCCGCCGTCGAGGTGCTCGCACTGGGCTTCGGCGCGTCCACCTTCCGGTATGCCGCCCGCCCGGGCACGGCGTCCGCGCTCGCCGACATCGGTGGCCACCGGGTGGCGACCAGCTACCAGGGGCTCGTCGAGAAGCACCTGGCCGACCACGGCATCCAGGCTGAGGTCGTGCGCCTCGACGGTGCGGTCGAGACGGCCATCACCCTGGGCGTCGCCGACGTCATCGCCGACGTCGTCGAGACCGGGGCCACCCTGCGATCGCAGGGCCTCGAGGTCTTCGGCGACCCGATCCTCAAGAGCGAGGCGGTGCTCGTGCGCCGCGAGGGCAGCGAGGAGGCGGCCCAGGTCGAGGTGTTGCGCCGCCGACTGCTCGGGGTGATCACCGCGCGCCACTACGTGATGCTCGACTACGACGTGCCCGCCGCCCTCGTGGATGCCGCCTGTGCCATCACTCCGGGGCTGGAGTCGCCGACGGTGTCGAACCTGCAGAACCGCGACTGGTGCGCCGTGCGTGCCATGGTGCCGCGGTCGGGGACGAACGCGGTCATGGACGAGCTCTACGACCTCGGCGCCCGGGCCATCCTCGTCACCGACATCACCGCCTGCCGGCTGTGACCGACACCGGAGGTTCGTCCGGCCCGGTGGTGTTCCGACCGCGCCGCGGGCGGGTCGTGCCCCTGGTCATGGCGACGATCGCCCTCGTCGTCACGGCCGGTGTGGCCCTGGGCATGGGAGGCGCCGGGTGGTCGGGTGGTGACCAGCTGGCGTTGTTCGGTCTCGGCGCCGGGCTGGCGGCCTTCCTCGGTCGGTACGCGAGCATCCGGGCCGTGGGCGACGACGTCGGCCTGACCGTTCGCAACCTGCTGATCACCCGCACGGTGTCGTGGGAGGAGATCGTCGAGGTGCGCTTCCCCGATGGCGCGCCCTGGGTGAGCCTGGAGCTCACGGACACGGACGAGCTCGCCGTCATGGCGATCCAGCGGGCTGACGGCGACGACGCCAAGGTCGAGGCCCGCCGACTCGCCGAGCTCGTGGCCGAGCGCCGGACCACCCGCTGATCCCGCTCAGTCGATCTGGGCGCCCACCCGTGCGAGGTCCGGCCGCAGGCGCAGCGACAGGATGAGCTGCGGCACCATCACGAGCGCGAGCAGCGCCCAGACCAGCGAGAAGCTGCCGGTGACGTCCTCGACCACACCCATCGCCGCCGGGCCGAACGCCGCCGCGGTGTAGCTGACGAGGAAGGCCATGGCCGTGAGGCGGGCGCTGTCGCGCGGTGTCGCCGCGTATCGCACGAGCAGCGCCAACCCGAGCGCGAACGCCGCCCCCTGGCCGGCTCCGAGCAGGCCAGCCCACAGCCACGGGGCGGTGTCCGGGGCCAGCCACACCCCGAGCTCCCCGGCGCCGCCGAGCAGGCCCGCGAGCACGAGCAGCAGGCGCGGGTCGGGGACGTGGTCCAGCAGGGTCGGGGCAGCCAACCCGGACAGCAGCTGGGCGCCGGTGAAGGCGGCCATGAGCAGGCCAGCCTCGCGCGCGGTCCAGCCGTGCGCCTCGTACGTGGGGGCCAGCCACGCGAGCGCGGAGTAGAACTGCCAGGACTGCGCCGTGAGGTAGGCCGCGACGAGCCAAGCCGTCGCGCTCGCCCACGGCAGCGCATGGGTGACGTCCTCGGGCACCTCCTCCCGCTCCGGATGCCGGTGCGCCGCCCGCGCGACCGGCACCCACACCACGAGCGCGAGCGCGGCGAGCGGCGTCCACACGAGCAGCGAACGTGACCAGTCGCCCAGGACGTCGGCGAGCGGTACCGACGTGGCCGAGGCGACCGCGGCCAGGCCCATCATCGCGGCCATCGTGAGGCCTGTGCCGAGCCCGGACCGCCGTGCGGGGAAGACGGCCTTGACGATGCCCGGCAGCAGCGTGCCGGCGAGCGCGATGCCCGCGCCGGCGACGAACGTCCCGGCGTACAGCGACCACACCGCGCCGCCACCCGATCCGCGCAGCACGAGCCCGGCGAGCACGAGCCCGACCCCGGCTCCGGTGGCGACCTCGGAGCCCAGCCGTCGAGCGACCTGGTTCGCGCCGGGTGCGAGCAGCCCCATGCAGAGCACCGGCAGCGTCGTGAGCACGCCCATCCACGCGCTCGACAGGCCCAGGTCCGCCCGCACCGCCTCGGCGAGCGGAGGCAGGCTCGCCATGAGGGTGCGCATGTTGGCCGCGACCAGCACGATCGCAGCCACGAGTGCCCACCGCGGTCGCTCGGTCACGCCGATGACTCGGGCAGCGAGAGCAAGGCGTCGTCCTCGTCCATCCCTGCGATGACCAGCAGGTCGACCACCATCGACCGCACCTGTCCGCGCAGCATCTCCGCGGACAGACCCGCGTCAGGGTCGACGTGCGCGGAGAGCTCGGCGACACGGTCGAGCACCGCCCGCGCGGCGGAGGGCGTCGCGTGCTCGTCGAGGACCCGGGCCAGGTCGCCCGCGGCATCGGCCAGCGCCGCCACGAGGGCGATGTACTGCTCGGGCACCGCTTCGCCCCGGACGAGCGCAACGACCGCCCTGCGTGCGAGCACGCGCAGGTTGCGCACGCACCGGTCGAGCGGCACGACGAGCGCCGATCCTGCCCTGGCGGCTGGGGCGTGCCCGCGCAGCAGCGGTGACTGGCGCACCACGGCGGCGCCTTCGGAGGCAGCGACCCGCAGCTCTGCCAGCTGGTCCTCCAGGGCGCGCGCACCGTCAAGGGCGGCGGTGGCGAGCGCCCGGTCACGACGGTGCAGGGCGTCGACCACCTCGCGCAGGGTGGTCGCGATCTCTCGCGCCGTCCGGGCCGCGAGCACGCGGGGGCGGCGCACCGGTGACGTGGGCGCGATGGCCCCGACGAGCAGGGCGACCACGCCGCCCACCACGGCATCCAGCCACCTCGAGAACGACGCACTCTGGTCGGCCACGAACGCGACGATGAACACCGACTGCACCCCGGCCTGGATGACGAGCAGCTGGCCGGACGACACGACGACCGCAATCCCCATGGCGAGCACCACGACGAGGGCCATCTGCACGGCGCCGGAGCCGAGCCAGACGACGATGAGGTCTCCGACGAGGATCCCGATGGCGACCCCGACCGTCACCTCGACGATGCGTCGCAGCCGCTGGCCGTAGGTGAGGCCGAGACACAGGATCGCGGTCACCGGCGCGAAGAACGGGTTGACGTGTCCGAGCACCTCGCAGGCCACGAGCCAGGCGGCGAACACGGAGACGCCGATCTGGAGCAGCAGCACCCAACGGTCGGACAGCCGGTCGATGCCTCGGGCCAGTGCTGGCCGGGGGTCCGGGAACGTCATCGTAGGCCGGTCGAGAGGACGAGGTGGGCCTGCTGCCAGGGGCGGACGGACTCGTACACGGCATCCTCCTGGACGGCCCAGCGCTGCCAGTGCGGGGCGTAGACGTCTCCGTCGCGGCTGAGGGCGCGGCGGCGCCGCACGGCATCCGGTGCCTCGACCCAGACCCGCACGGCCGCGTGCTGGAGCGCGGGCGGGACGAGGGCGCCGCACCCCTCGAGCACGAGGTGCGCGCTCGCGGCGACGTCGATGGTGCGACCGGGGCGGGACCGCATCCAGTCCCACCGCCGGTACGCGGCGCTCCCCCCGCGGGCGAGGGGTTCGAGGACCTGTTCGGTCACGAGGTGGACGCCGGCCGAGAGCCCGTCCCAGCCGGGAAAGATGTCGTCCAGGTGCACGATCGGGCACCCGAGGGCGTCGGCGACGGCAGTGCCGAGCATCGTCTTGCCCGATCCGCTGCGCCCGTCGATGGCGACCACGACGGTCGGTCCGGCCACGGGTGCGGCATCTGCGGCCACCGCCAGCACCGCGGCGACATGGGCAGGGTCAGCCACGTCGGCGTGCTCGGCGGGCGGCTGGCTCATGGCGGCGACTCTAGTGCTGGCACCATGGGGCGCATGTCCGTGGCCGTGCGCGTCATCCCCTGCCTCGACGTCGACGACGGTCGGGTCGTCAAGGGCGTCAACTTCGAGAACCTGCGCGATGCCGGTGACCCCGTCGCCCTCGCGCGGCGCTACGGCGAGCAGGGCGCCGACGAGCTGACCTTCCTCGACGTCACCGCGAGCAGCGGCGACCGCGCGACGATGTTCGACGTCGTCGCCCGCACTGCCGAGGAGGTCTTCATCCCGCTGACCGTCGGCGGGGGAGTGCGCACCGTCGACGATGTCGACCGGCTGCTGCGGGCGGGTGCCGACAAGGTCGGCGTCAACACCGCCGCCATCGCCCGGCCCGAGCTCATCGCCGAGACCGCCGACCGGTTCGGTGCCCAGGTGCTGGTGCTCTCCGCCGACGTCCGTCGACGCCGCGACGAGCACGGGATGCCGTGCGGCGGCTTCGAGGTCACCACCCACGGTGGGCGCACGCGAACCGGCATCGACGCCGTGCAGTGGTGTGTTCGGGCCGCCGAGCTCGGGGCGGGCGAGATCCTGCTCAACTCGATGGACGCCGACGGCACCAAGGACGGGTTCGACCTCGAGCTGATCCGCCTGGTGCGCGCCGAGGTGACCGTGCCGGTCATCGCCTCGGGCGGTGCCGGTCGCGTCGAGCACTTCGCCCCCGCGGTGCGGGCCGGGGCGGATGCCGTGCTCGCGGCCAGCGTCTTCCACTTCGGTGAGCTGACCATCGGCCAGGTCAAGGACGCCCTGCGCGCCGACGGGCT
>NZ_DAORSO010000061.1:10348-13031 GCF_035443565.1 Ornithinibacter sp.
CCGGATGCCGTCCGCACCGGTCCGCGACCCGGCCGCCGCACCGGGAGGCCCACCCACCACGGCACAATGAGCGGGTGCGCACGCCCCCCTTTCTCGACAGTGACCTCGACCCCGCCATCGCCGCCCGCCTCAAGCGCGACGCCGACGGCCTCGTGGCGGCGATCGTGCAGCAGCACGACACCGGTGAGGTGCTCATGCTCGGATGGATGGACGACGAGGCCCTGCACCGCACCCTGACCCAGGGGCGGGTCACGTTCTGGTCGCGCAGCCGCAGCGAGTACTGGCGCAAGGGCGACACCTCCGGCCACGTCCAGCACGTCCGGTCGGTCGCACTGGACTGCGACGGCGACGCGCTCCTCGTGCGCGTCGACCAGGTCGGCGCGGCCTGCCACACCGGGGACCACACGTGCTTCGACGCCGCAGACCTCGGTGCCGTGGTCGGGGACGGCGCGTGAGCACGGCATCCGAGAGCGGTCCCGGGCGCCGCGCCACGACCCCGGACCTCGCCTACGGCCAGACCTGGCCCAACCTCGACGTCTTCGGCGTGCTCGCCCGCGACCGCCGGGTCATCCCCGTCGTGCGCCGCCTCATGGGCGATGCCGAGACCCCGGTCGGCGTGTACCGCAAGCTCGCGGGGGACCGGCCGGGCACCTTCCTCCTGGAGTCGGCCGAGCACGGGGGAGTGTGGTCGCGCTGGTCGATCGTCGGCGCCGCGAGCCGGGCCACGCTCACCGAGCGCGACGGTGCGGCCCACTGGATCGGTGAACCACCGGTCGGCGTGCCGACCTCCGGACTGGCCACTGACGCCCTGGCCGAGACGATGCGGGTTCTCGCGACCGAGCCCATCGCGGGTCTGCCGCCGCTGACCGGGGGCATGGTCGGCGCCATCACCTACGACGCCGTGCGTCGCTGGGAGCGCGTGCCCGCCACCGCCCCTGACGAGCTCGACCTGCCTGAGCTGGCCCTCATGCTCGCGACCGACCTGGCGGTTCTCGACCACGCCGACGGGTCGATCCTGCTCGTGGCCAACGCGATCAACTACGACGGCACCGACGAGCGGGTCGAACAGGCGTGGGCGGATGCCGTGGCTCGCCTGGACGACATGACGCGCGCCCTCGCGGCCCCCGCGCCGAGCACGGTCGCCGTCGTCGACACGGCATCCGTGGACGCGGCGATGGCCACGGTCACCTCGAACACCACCCGTGAGCGCTACGAGGAGGTCGTCGAGCTCGCCAAGGAGGACATCCGCGCCGGCGAGGTCTTCCAGGTCGTCATCAGCCAGCGGTTCAGCCTCGACTGCGCGGCCGACCCGCTCGACGTCTACCGGGCCCTGCGGGCGAGCAACCCCAGCCCGTACATGTACCTGTTCCGACTGCCGCACCCCGACGGCTCCTCGTACGCCGTCGTCGGCAGCAGCCCCGAGGCCCTCGTGCGCGTCACAGGCGACCGGGCGATCACCCACCCGATCGCCGGATCGCGCCCGCGCGGCAAGACCCCCGAGGACGACGTGCGCCTGGCCGACGAGCTGCTCGCCGACCCCAAGGAGCGCTCCGAGCACGTCATGCTCGTCGACCTCGGCCGCAACGACCTCCAGCGGGTCTGCCGCCCCGGCACGGTCGACGTCGTCGAGTTCATGGACGTGCGGCGCTACAGCCACGTCATGCACATCGAGTCCACCGTCGTGGGGGACACCCGCCCGGGGGTCAGCGCCTACGACGTGCTGGTGTCGACCTTCCCCGCCGGCACCCTCTCGGGTGCGCCGAAGCCGCGCGCCCTGGCGCTCATCGAGCAGTACGAACCCTCGCGGCGAGGCGTCTACGGTGGCGTCGTCGGCTACCTCGACTTCCACGGTGACCTCGACATGGCCATCGCCATCCGCACCGCCGTCGTCAAGGACGGTGTCGCCCACGTGCAGGCCGGCGCCGGCATCGTGGCCGACTCGGTCCCGGCCCGCGAGCACGAGGAGTGCGTCCACAAGGCGACTGCGGCCCTGCGTGCGGTCGCGACGGCCGCGGCGATGCGGACCGTGACATGAGCCGGCTGTCCAGCAAGGGCGTCGTCGTCCTCCTCGCCCTGCTCGGTGCCGGTGGTCTGCTCGTCAGCGGCTTCCGTCCGTGGGTGACCGGGGCCGTCGACGACGCCGTCCTCGGGGCGACCCGCATCAGCGCCACCGGCGCGGAGGTGGCCCCGGGCCTGAGCGCCGTCGCCCTGTCGATCGCGGCCGCGGCCATCGCCGCCGTCGCTGCCGGCCGCATCGCGCGGGTGGTCGCCCTGGTCGCCTATGCGACCTCGGTCGTCATCGCCGTGATCCTCACGGTGCGGGTCCTTCGGGACCCCGAGGCCGTGCTCGGTCCGGTCGCCGCCTCACGCGTCGGCCGCACCGGCAGCATCGAGAACGTCGCCGACCCCACGGTGTGGCCCTGGGTGGCTCTCGCCGCCTGCGCCGTCGCCCTCCTGGGCCTGGTCGGCGCGGTGCGCGGCCTGCGGGTCTGGGGCGGGCCGTCCTCGCGCTACGAGGTGGCGGATGCCGGTGGCCCGGTCGCCGGTCCGCGCGGCGAGCGCGTCGCGAGCGCCTGGGACGAGCTCAGCGCGGGGCGCGACCCCACCGATGTGGGTCCCGACCAGCGGACCTGACAGAATCACCGGTGAGCCACCGGGCCCCGAGTGTGGGCCCCGCACGAAT
>NZ_DAORSO010000061.1:13131-14525 GCF_035443565.1 Ornithinibacter sp.
CCCGCACGAATGGAGACGACATGGACGAGCACGAGGACCACGGGCACAGCGTCGCCGCCTGGACGGCAGTGATCATCTGCATCATCGCGTCGGCGATCATGTCGCTCGCGGTGGTGTTCCCGAACCGCTGGCTGTTCGTCGGTGGTGTCGTCCTGGCCGTCGTCGGTGTCGTCGCGGGGAAGGTGCTGTCCATGGCTGGTTACGGCGCTGCCGCGCGCGACCCCGAACAGGCACCCTCGATCCACTGATGGGTGACGCCACCGCGGGCACCGTTCTCGACGCGATCATCGCGGGGGTGCGTGAGGACCTCGCCGTTCGCGAGGCGGCCCGTCCGCAGGCCGACGTCGAGCGGGACGCCCTGGCCGCACCGCCGGCCCTCGACGCCGAGGAGGCCCTGCGCCGGCCCGGCCTGTCCCTGATCGCCGAGGTCAAGCGGGCCAGCCCGAGCAAGGGTGAGCTCTCCGACATCCCCGACCCGGCCGCACTCGCCGCCGCCTACCAGGCCGGGGGTGCCTGCGTGGTCTCGGTGCTCACCGAGGCACGCCGGTTCGGTGGCAGCCTCGCCGACCTCGATGCCGTGCGCGCCGCGGTCACGATCCCGGTGCTGCGCAAGGACTTCGTGGTCACCGACTACCAGGTGTGGGAGGCCCGCGCCCACGGGGCCGACGTCGTCCTGCTCATCGTCGCTGCCCTCAGCGACGAGCAGCTCAGGGCCCTGCTGTCGCGGGTGCGCGAACTCGGGATGACGGCGCTGGTCGAGGTGCACGACGAGGCCGAGACCCAGCGGGCCGTCGATGCCGGCGCCAGCGTCATCGGTGTCAACGCCCGCAACCTCAAGACCCTGGACATCCACCCCGAGACGTTCTCGCGGCTCGTCCCCCTGATCCCCCCCGGCTGCGTCACCGTCGCCGAGTCGGGGATCGCCGACGCCGCCGACGCAGGTGCCTACGCCCGCCAGGGCGCGGACGCCGTCCTGGTCGGCGAGGCGCTCGTGCGCACCGGTGACCCGCGCGGCGGTGCTGCCGCGATGGTCGCAGCGGGCGCCATCACCGACCGAGAGGCCGAGCAGTGACCGACACCCAGACCGACGACGGCATCCGCGACCTCACCCCGCACGAGCTGCCCCGACCCGGCCGGTTCGGCGAGTTCGGTGGTCGCTACGTCCCCGAGGCGCTGGTCCCGGCGCTCGACCAGCTCGACGAGGCCCGCCAGAAGGCGGCTGTCGACCCCGAGTTCCAGGCCGAGCTGGCTCACCTGCACGCCACCTACACCGGGCGACCGAGCATCATCACGGAGGTCCCGCGGTTCGCGGCGCACTGTGGTGGGGCACGGGTCATCCTCAAGCGCGAGGACCTCAACCACACCGGGTCCCACAAGATCAACAACGTCCTCGG
>NZ_DAORSO010000062.1:0-11139 GCF_035443565.1 Ornithinibacter sp.
CCGGTTACTTGGCGGTAGTCCCGGTGGTGTTGTCGACGATCACGCCGCCGGCGTTCGATCCGCCCGGCCAGCACGAGAAGCCGACCGGAATCGCCTGGCCCCGGCTGACCATCTCGTTGAGCGTGTCGAGGCAGCGCGACACCAGGACGTTGGGCTGGTCGGAGACCGACTTCGCGAGGATCGAGTTCGCCGCGGCCTCGGCCGTCGCGGTCAGCTTGCGCTGCTCGGCGATGCGGGTGTTGCCGATCTCGGTCTGGTACCGGTTGATCCGGTCCTGGGTCTCCTGGTCGAAGTTGATGACCGGGATGGTCACCGACTCGATGAGCAGCCGGTCACCCAGCTTGTCGTTCAGGCGGGCACGCACCTCGGTCGCGATCTCGTCGCGGGTCTTCTCCGAGCCGGTGACGGTGCCCAGCGGGTTGTAGTCCTGCAGCGCGGCGTTGAGGGCGGCAGCGAGCTCGGGCTCCTCGAGCGCGGTGCCGATCCGCTCGAAGGTCTGGTGGTCCCGGAACAGTCGGTCGGCCGCCTCGGGCCGGATCCGCCAGCGCACGTTGTTCTGCACGTACGCGATCGACTGGTTCCCCAGCCGGATCTCGGTGCGCCGGTCCCCGAGGTTGTCGTCGATCTGGACCGTGCCGTCCATGAGGGTGACGGTCGTCCAGGGCAACTTGGGGTGGATGCCGTTGTTCATCGGGCTGCCGGGGGTCCCGAACGTGACGGGGATGCCGACCTGCTGCACGGGGACGACGGTGAACGACATCGCGGCCGTGTAGGCCACGGTCACCACGGCGAACCCCACCGCGGCGAACCCGGCCAAGCGGTGCAGGACACGGCGCCCGTCCACGTCCACGCTCGGTCGGCCACGCGATCGGGACCGCCGCTCGTCGTCGGCACCCTCGTCGCCCTCGGATGCCGGGTCCTCGCCGTCCGCTTGCTCGTCGGCGCCCTCGTCGGATGCCGCTGCACCCGAACCCGTTTCGTTCGCACCCGCCTCTGGTCGGGTGGCGAACCAGGTCGCCAGGGATGCGCCCGTCAGGGCAAGGAGCAGCACGATCATCACGAGGGTTCCCACGCTTTCGGACCCTACACAGGCGCGCACCGGGTCGCGCGAGGACGACGACGGCGCTGCGACTCAGGTGCCGGCCACGCCCGGGCGCGGCTCAGCCGGTCTGTCTGACCGTGACCTGGCCGTCCTCGACGTGCCAGCGCTGGTCCAGGCGCACGGTGTCGAGCATCCGCCGGTCGTGGGAGACCAGGAGCAGCGACCCGTCATAGCTGTCGAGCGCCTGCTCCAGCTGTTCGATCGCGGGCAGGTCGAGGTGGTTGGTCGGCTCGTCGAGCACGAGCAGGTTCACCCCGCGAGCCTGCAGCAGTGCCATCGCAGCCCGGGTGCGTTCGCCGGGGGAGAGCGAGCCGACGAGGCTGCTCACCTGGTCGGCCTTGAGCCCGAACTTCGCCAGCAGCGTGCGCACGTCGGCCGGGGTCATCTGCGGCATGGCCGCCTCGAAGGCATCGCCCAGCGGTCGGTCCTCGGCCAGGCCCGTCCTGGACTGGTCGATCTCCCCGACCGCCACCGACGCACCCAGGCTCGCGCGGCCGGCATCCGGCGTGAGATGGCCGAGGAGCAGGCGCAGCAGGGTGGTCTTGCCGGCGCCGTTCGGGCCCGTGACGCCGATCCGGTCGCCGGCGCTGACCTGCACGGATGCCGGGCCGAACGTGAACGTGCCGAGCGTCACCGACGCGTCGGACAGGGTCGCGACGACCGAGCTCGACCGGGGCGCGCTGCCGATGGTGAACTGCAGTGCCCACTCCTTGCGGGGCTCGTCGACCTCGTCGAGCCGGGCGATCCGCGACTCCATCTGGCGCACCTTCTGCGCCTGCTTCTCCGATGACTCCACGGCCGCGCGGCGCCGGATCTTGTCGTTGTCGGGCGCCTTCTTGATGGCGTTGCGCACTCCCTGCGAGCTCCACTCACGCTGGGTGCGGGCGCGGGCCACGAGGTCGGCCTTCTTGTCGGCGAACTCCTCGTAGGCCTCACGCGCGTGCCGCCGGGCGACGGCCCGCTCGGCGAGGAACGCGTCGTACCCGCCGTCGTACACCGCGACCTGGTGCTGCGCGAGGTCGAGCTCGACCACGCGCGTGACCACCCGTGACAGGAACTCGCGGTCGTGCGACACGAGCACGACTCCCGACCGCAGACCCCGGACGAAGTGCTCGAGCCGCTCGAGCCCGGCGAGGTCGAGGTCGTTGGTCGGCTCGTCGAGCAGCACGACGTCGAACCGGCTGAGCAGGAGGGCGGCGAGGGCGGCCCGCGCCGCCTGGCCCCCGGAGAGCGAGGTCATCAGGGCGTCGGCCCCGACGGTCAGCCCGAGATCGGCCAGGACCGGGGGGAGGCGCTCGTCGAGGTCGGCGGCGCCGCTGGCCTGCCAGTGGTCGAGCGCCTTGGCGAAGGCGTCCTCGCTCGCGCGGGTCACCTCGTCGGCGCCGAGGGCTGCGGCGGCAGCCTCCATGGATGCCGTGGCGTCGGCCGCGCCCGTGCGGCGGGCGACGTATTCACCCACGGTCTCCCCCGGCATCCGCTCATGTTCTTGAGGCAACCATCCGACGAAGGCGTCGGTCGGAGCAGTCGACACAGACCCCTCGAGCGGGGCCAGGTCGCCGGCGAGGATGCGCAGCAGGGTGGTCTTGCCCGCTCCGTTGGCGCCGACGACCCCGACGACGTCACCGGGGGCGACGGTGAAGTCCAGACCCTCGAACAGGGTTCGGTGTGCGTGGCCCCCTGCGAGGTTCTTCACGACGAGGTCGGCACTCACCCCGCGATCGTAGGCTGCAAGGGCTGATACCACTTTGGTATCATGCAGTCATGGCCATGACGTTGCGACTGACGGATGAGGACGAGCGCGCTCTTGCCGCCTTGGCCGCCGCTCAAGGGATCAGCAAGCAGGAGGCGACGGTGCGCGCGATCCGCGATGCCGCAGCGCGCGGCTTGCACGAGGCCAAGGTCAGCGAACTCTCGGCGCAGGCGCGCGAGCGCTACGCCGATGTCTTGGATCGCCTCGGGCGGTGACGGTCTACCTGTCCTTGGAGGATCTGATCGCCCTGACGCGCGACCTCGACGTGGGCCCGGTTCGGGATCTCGGACTCTTGGATGCGGCGGCCCACCGCCCACGAACCGAGTTGTACGGGCAGCAGGCTTATCCGGATCTCGACACCAAGGCGGCCGTCCTGCTTGATTCCATCGTGCGAAACCATGCCCTGGTCGATGGCAACAAGCGACTCGGGTGGCTTGCCACGGTCGTGTTCTACGGAATCAACGACGTCGACCTCGACGCCCCTGACGACGACGCCTACGAACTGGTCATGGCGCTCGCCCGAAGTGAGTCCACTGTTGAGGAGTTGGCGGCGGCGCTCCGGTCGTGGCACTGATTGCCACACCTCGACTTCGTGACCGAGCTGCCGCCACACCTCCCCGACTTCGTGCGACTTGAGTGCGGATCCGGGCCCGGATCGGGACGAATGCCGCACCGAAGTCGCACGAAGTCGGGGATGGGGGGGTCAGGTGCGGGTGGTGCCGCGGATGCGGCCGCCGCCTCCGAGGACGCGACCCATCAGGCTGCCCAGGCGGTTCGCGGACCGTGGGCGGATCCAGCCGATGCCGTCGTGGCGCACCTTGGGCTGGTCGAGCACGAGGCCGCGCCGGTCAGCCCGCAGCTTGACGACGAAGCGCTGCCCACCGACGGGCTCGCCCCGGTCGGCCTGCAGCTGCCACACGTCGAGCGCGACGATCCCGGCGCCCAGGCGCTCCCTGTGCGTCGGGACGAAACGCAGCCCGAGGGCACCCAGCTGGCCGGGCTCGAGGGCGATCGGGCCGAGTGAGGCCTTGCGCCCGGCGATGCGGAAGCGACCGTCGCCGATCTCCTCCAACCCCTGGGACTCACCGCCGCTGGCCTTCCACAGCTCGCGCAGCTCGTTGGTCGGCTCGAGCCAGACCTCGCCCCAGTCGAGCATCGACCGCTCGCGCCGCGGGGCCCGGAACACCACGTGCACCTTCGTGGCCTCGCGCCCGTAGTTGGCGACGATCGCGGCGCTGACGCGCCCGTCGGTGTCCTCGTCGACGACGGTGATGTTCTTCCAGACGATGTTGTTGTTCTGCTGCACGTTCGCGTAGAGGTTGCCCGTCTCGGGTGAGGTCATCCCGAAGTCCGGGGCAGGGCCGGTCTCGATGCGGGCCAGCAGGCAGAAGTGCCCGCGGTCGGCACCGAACGAGGCGTAGTCGGCCGGGTCCGGCGGGGACCACGGGAACGCGAGGATCTCGTCGTCGCCCGCGGACACCGACACCGCGGCGGAGCCGATCTCCCCGCCCATGAGCGCCGGTGACGTGACGCTGCCGTCCCACGGCGCCGGCCAGGCGAGACCGGTCGAGGCCTTGGCCCAGTACAGCCGGACCGTGCCCGACGACGTGCCGGAGCACCCGCGGTTGCGCACCCGCACGTAGACCGACGTGGTGCCCGACCCGTGCTCCGGGTTCTGGTGGTCCTGGTTCGCGATGCCGTTGTTGTCGTTGCGCACCCAGATGTCGTCGCTGACCCACATCGGCTGGCCCGACGGGTTGGGCTCGGCGCCGTCGTCGTCGGAGGTGTCCTTGGCCCACAGGTCGTTGACGGCGCCGCTGCTCGGCACCAGCCCGTCGGAGGCGAGCAGCCCGGTTCGGGCCGTGTGCAGGGTTGCGTCCATGCGCTCGCTCTGCCCCGCGGTGAACATGAACATGCCGGCGTCGTCGGTGTAGTCCATGTAGTTCATGAACATGTCGCCGTCCGGGCCGTTGCTGCAGGACACCTGCGGGAATGCCGGGGTGCCGTAGTGCTCGTCGGCCTGGTTCGGGGTGTCCGCGACGTTGTCGGTGCCGGTGCACAGGCTGCCGTCGTCGCCCCAGATGTGGTTGAGGTTCAGGTAGTGACCCACCTCGTGGACCATCGTGCGGCCGAGGTCGTAGGGCGCGCTGAGGGTGCCCGTCGAGCCGAAGGCCCGGTAGTGGCAGCGCACGCCCTGGTTCGGCATGCCGGGGAAGCTGCCCTTGCCGAGGAGCCCGTCGGTGTAGTTGCACACCCAGACGTTGAGGTACCTGGTGACGTCCCAGGGGTCGTGGCCCCCACCGGCGGCGGACAGCATCCCGGTCTGGTTGCGGGTCCACCCGGTGACCGAGGTCTCGGTGCGGGTGATGCCGGTGGTGACCGCGCACCCCGGTCCGCGCACGGCCAGGGCGAACTCGATCCGGGCGTCGGCGGCGACCCCGGCGAACGCCGAGGGGACGCTCCCGGCATCCGCGTTCAGCCGCCGGAAGTCGGCGTTGAGCACGTCGATCTGCGAGTGGATCTGGGCGTCGCTGATGTTCTCGGCGGCGGTGTGCCAGATGACGTGCACGACGACGGGGATGCGGATGATCCCGGTCCGCGACCCCTCCTCACCGAAGGCGGCGATCCACTGCTGGACGTCCTTCTCGATCTGCTCGCGGCGCCAGCGGTACTCGGGGTCGAGGCGCACGAGCTGGCGGTGCTCCTCCATCGTCCCGCAGCGGTTTCGGCGCCGACCCTTGCCCGGGTCCTGCGGGTCGAGGTCGGTGGGCACTGCGGGGAAGCGGGGGTCGAGGGGGATGCGCGGGTTGCGACGGATGGGATCGGCGAAGGACATGGCGTGCTCCTGGGGTGGGT
Source organism: Ornithinibacter sp. (assembly GCF_035443565.1). NCBI lineage: Bacteria > Bacillati > Actinomycetota > Actinomycetes > Micrococcales > Intrasporangiaceae > Ornithinibacter > Ornithinibacter sp. The sequence goes on from NZ_DAORSO010000062.1 coordinate 5,709, forward strand.
GGTCATGCGTGGCTGTTCACCCAAGAGGAGCGCCGCGCCGCCCAGCCTGATACCCAGCGGGCGAGGATGCCGGGGGGCACCGTGGGTGCCCACGATGCGGTCGCCGTGGGACGGCATCCGTCGATCATGAATAACATGAGATAACCGTTCTGCAAACGAGGAGTTATCCAATGAGCATCCGTCTCGGCGACATCGCCCCTGACTTCACCGCCGACACGACGCAGGGGGTGCTGTCCTTCCACGACTGGAAGGAGGGCGCCTGGGCCGTGCTGTTCAGCCACCCGGCCGACTTCACCCCGGTCTGCACCACCGAGCTCGGCCGCACCGCCGCCCTGTCCGGTGAGTTCGCCGCACGCAACGCCAAGGCGATCGCGGTGTCGGTCGACTCCGTCGAGGACCACCTGCGCTGGGTCCCGGACATCGCCGAGGTCGCCGGGGTCGACGTCGACTTCCCGATCATCGCCGACGAGGACCGCTCCGTCTCGCAGGCCTACGACATGATCCACCCGGGCGAGGGTGACACCTCGACCGTGCGCTCGGTCTTCCTCATCGACCCGAGCAACACGGTGCGCCTGACGATCACCTACCCGAAGTCGGTGGGCCGCAACTTCACCGAGATCCTGCGCGCGCTCGACGCCCTGCAGGCCACCGACCGTTCGCCGATCTCCACCCCGGCCGAGTGGGTGCCGGGGGACCGGGTCATCGTGGCGCCGGCCATCGCCACCGACGACGCGCGCGAGCGCTTCGCCAACGTCGACGAGGTCAAGCCCTACCTGCGCTTCGCCGACGCCCCGGCCTGACGCCAGACCTGGTCCGCCCGGCGCCCTCAGGGAGGGGTCGGGCGGACCAGGGCCGCGTAGTCGGGATGCCGGGCGATCCACGCCTTGATGAACGGGCACCGCGGCACGACCCTCAGGGAGTCGTCCTGTGCGACCTCGTCGAGGGCCCCCCTGGCGAGCGCCCCTCCGACGCCGCGGCCCTCGAACGCCGGGTCGACCTCGGTGTGGGTGAACACGACGTCGTCGTCGACCACCTGGTAGGCCGCGAAACCGGCGAGGACGCCGCCGACGTGTGCCTCCCACCGGCTCTCGTCCTCGTTGCGGGACACCACCACCTGCTCGGCCAGGTCAGCCACGCGAGCACCTCCGTTCGTTGACGACGACACGTGTCGAGGTGCACCACTGTGGCGCACTTCGGCGCCCACCGGGGCCTTCACGGCACCTCGGCCCTACGCTGGCACGGTGAACCCCGCGATCGTCGAGAAGGCCGCCCGTCGCGTGGGCCGCAGCCCGTTGCTGCCGGCCATCGGGGACGCCGACCGCGTCTTCGAGCGGGTGCTCTCCGGAGTCGGGCTCATGGTGGTGCCGTGGGCGTTCGCGGCATCGCTCGTGCCGTCGCTGCTCCCGCGCGCCCCGTGGCTGCAGGGTGTCGCCTCGGGAGTCACCGTTGCCGTGGGGTACGGGCTGGGGGCGGCGGCCCACGCCCTCTGGCGCTACCTGCAGATCCCCGGCCTCAAGGGCCGAGCCCGCTCGATCGCGTTGGGCCTGGTCATCGGCGTCGGCATGGTCCTCGTGCTGCTGAGCGCCTGGAAGTTCGTCGGCTGGCAGAACGACATCCGCAGGATCATGGGGATGGAGTCGACGTCACCCACGATCTGGCCCGTCGTCATCGTCGTGACGCTCCTGGTGTTCACCCTGTTCGTCCTGCTCGCCCGCAGCCTGATCGTGCTGGCCCGCACGGTGGCCTCGTGGCTCGGGCGCCGACTGTCGCGCCGGCTGTCCATCACGCTCGGCGTGGCGGCAGTGCTCTTCCTGCTCTGGGGGCTGTGGACCGGGGTCATCGTCAACGGCTTCTTCGCCGGGGCCAACGCCTTCTTCGCCCCGCAGGACACCACCGGCACCAACAGCTCCAACCGCCCCACGGCGCCCGAGCGCTCCGGCTCGCCGGAGTCGCTGTCGCCCTGGGAGGACCTCGGCCAGTACGGCCGCTTCTTCGTGCGCGGCGGCCCCGACGTCGCCGAGCTCGAAGCCCTCAACGGTCCCGGCGCGAAGGAGCCCATCCGGGTGTTCGCCGGCCTCCAGAGTGCCGACACGGTCCAAGGGCGAGCGGACCTCGTGCTCGAGGAGCTCAAGCGCACCGGGGCCTTCGACCGCGAGGTCCTCGTCGTCGCCACGACCACCGGGATGGGCTACCTCGACCACCGCGGGACCGACCCCCTCGAGTACCTGTGGAACGGCGACACCGCCATCGCCGGGGTGCAGTACTCCTACCTGCCGAGCTGGATCTCGATGCTCGCCGACCAGGATGCGGTCGCGAGCACGTCGCGGGTCGTCTTCGAGACCGTGCACCAGTACTGGTCCACGCTGCCGTCCAACGACCGCCCCGACCTCTACCTGTACGGCCTCTCGCTCGGGTCGCGCGGCGTCGAGAGCGTGCTGTCGTCGATCAGCATCGTCAACGCGCCCGTGAACGGCGCCCTCATGTCAGGCCCGCCGTTCGTGAACCCGCTGCACGCACGCCTCCAGGCCGAGCGCGATCCCGGCTCCCCGGCATCCCTGCCGATCTACGAGGACGGCCGCACGGTGCGGTTCGCGAACTCCGAGGGCGGGCTGGAGCGCGGCGGGGCTCGGTGGGGCCCCACGCGGCTCGTGTACCTCCAGTACGCATCCGACCCCACGGTCTTCTACTCGCCGAACCTCGCGTTCCGCGAACCCGACTGGCTCAAGGAGGGCCAGCGCGGGCCGGACGTCGCCCCGACGATGGAGTGGTTCCCGTTCGTCACGATGTGGCAGGTGCTGCTCGACATGCCGGCGGGCACGGCGGTGCCTGCCGGGTTCGGTCACATGTACTCGTCGCAGGACAACCTCGACTCGTGGGCCGCGCTGACCCAACCCCCCGGCTGGGGACCGGGCATGCGCGAACGGCTGTCGACCGCGCTCCCGAGCGACTGACGGGTGAGCGCGGCTAAGGTGGGCTGACCACCCGCACGAGCCAGGAGAACCACCATGTCGGCACCAGCGGGTTGGCACCTTCAGCCGGACGGCCGGGAACGCTTCTGGGACGGCACCCAGTGGACCGACCAGTTCCGCTCGCCGGCCCCGAGCGACCCGACCGCGCCCCCACCCGCGCCGTCGTGGGCGAGCTCGTCGGACACCGTCGCTGACACCGTCTCGGACAGCGGCCACACCCAGGCCTTCGACGTGGCCGGTACGCAGGCGCTTCCGAGTCAGGATGCCGGGACACCGGGTGCGTACCCGACCGCCGGTCAGGCGCCGGCCGGGTACCCGCAGCAGGGGTACGCGCCGGGCCAGCCCCAGACCGGGTACGGCGCACCGGGTGCTGCCGGTTACCCCCCGCCGGTCAAGAGCGGCAACAGCGGTCTGGCCAAGGGCTGCCTCATCGCCGCCGTCGTCATCCTCGGCCTCATCGCCATCGTCATCGCCGTCTTCGCGTTCTTCGCCTCCCGCGTGGTCGACACTGTCAACGAGACCTTCCCGTCCGGCTTCCCCACCAGCCTGCCGAGCGGGTTCCCGACCGAGCTCCCGACGGACCTCCCAAGTGGCCTGCCGACCGACCTCCCGAGCGGTCTGCCGACCGACATCGAGCAGAACATCGAGCTCGACGTCGGCGACGGCTTCGAGCTGCCGCGCGCCACGATCGGCGGCGGGTGGACGCTGGTGCCGCAGGGTGCCGGCATCCCCATCGTCAACATCACCGGCATGAAGGCCACCCTGGGCGACGCCAACGGGTTCCCCGTGCTGTTCACGATGCGCTTCCCCGCCGCTGGCGGTGAGTCGGTCGAGACGGTCTGCACTGCCCCGGCCGGTGAGCCGGATGCCGTCGTGGACGTCTCGTGTGTCCCGCTGTTCGGTGACGTGGCCGAGGCCACGACGGTGACCGTCACCGCCTCCCTCTGAGCGGTCCGCGGACTTCACCTGGCAAACCCGAGGTTCGCGGGGGATGACAACCCTTGCGAACCTCGGGTTTGCCTCATGGGGAGGGAAAGCTGGGGTCAGCCCTCGGCGGGCTTGATGGCGACGAGCTCGGCGACGAGCTCGTCGGTGCGCAGCTGGTCGGCCTCGAGCTCGGGGGTGAACCCGAGCCGCACGACGACGAGCTCGGCCGAGGGCACGACGTACACCCTCTGGCCGTCGTGGCCGCTCGCCCAGTAGGTGTCCTCGGGCAGCTGGGGGTCGACGAGCGACCCGTCGGCCTTCTTGTTGGCCCACCACCCGGCGGCGTAGCCCTGCTCCTCGCTCTGGCGCACCTCGGTCACCGTGGTGGAGGCCTTCATCCAGCCCTCGGGCAGCAGCCGCTCGCCAGCCCACACGCCGTCCTGGAGGGCGAACTGCCCGATGGTGGCCCAGTCACGCGGCGTCGCCCACAGGTACGAACTGCACACGGGGGTGCCGGTCATGTCGACCTCCAGCGTGGCCGACGTGAGCCCCAGCGGGGCGAACAGCTGCTGGCGTGGCAGGTCGGCGTCCGGGGCGTCGGCCAGGTCGGTGAGCACTGCGCACAGGATGTTCGTGCCGCCGCTGCTGTACTGCTGGTACGTGCCGGGCTGGTGGGCCAGCGGCTGGCTCGCGGCGAACCCGGCCATGTCGGGCTCGGAGTAGAGCATCTGGGTGATCGGGGTGCCGAGCGAGTACGTCTCGTCCCACGACAGTCCGCTCGTGCCGCGCATCAGCTGGTCGACGGTGATCCCCTTGCGCTCGTCGGTCCACTCGGGCCGCAACGAGTCGTCGGTGATCGCGATCCGTTCCTGGTGCACCATCCTCCCGACGAGCAGGTTCGCGACGCTCTTGGTCATCGACCAGCCGAGCTGGGGGGTCTCACGGGTGAATCCTTCGGCGTACCGCTCTCCGATGAGCTGCCCACCCTTGAGCACGACGATGCCGCGGGTGCCGAGCTCGGCCGCCCGGACGGTGCCGAGGCCGTCGCCGAAGGCGCGAGCGATGGCGGCATCGACGTCAGGGTTCGGTTCCGGGGACTCCGCCGTGGAGAGGGGGTTGGTGTCGTGGACGACCTTCGTGGCCTCCCCGAGGTCCTCGGGCCGGTCGGCACCCACCGTGCAGCCGAAGCCCCGGGTGTACCAGGCCTTCTGCGTGGACAGCGTGAACAGGATCTGCGACGTGCTCGAGCGGCCGGCCTCGTTGACGTACCCGGTGAGGAAGGGCACCAGGGGGTTGTCGGGCAGGTCGGTCTCGGGGTCGTCACGGCCGGCGACGAGCGTCACGGCGCAGGAGTTGTGCGCCGCGTACCCCGTTCCCGTCTCGAGCAGGGGGCGGGCGTAGAAGTACCCGCCCACGGCAGCGGCGATGACGAGGACGAGGAGAGCCGCGACGATGCGGAGGGCCAGGCGCATGGGCCGGACGCTACCGCGTGACGGCACCCGGGCACACGCCGCCCGGGCCTGCTCCGTGCAGAT
>NZ_DAORSO010000062.1:11239-13793 GCF_035443565.1 Ornithinibacter sp.
CGCTACCGCGTGACGGCACCCGGGCACACGCCGCCCGGGCCTGCTCCGTGCAGATCTGACCAACTGGTCACTCCTGCCGCAGGTCAGTGGGCAGCCGGGTTGTCGACGAGCACCAGCGTGGCGAAGCCCAGGACACCCCGGTAGCCCGTCAGCCACGCCTCGCGATGGGCGTGGGAGGCGTCGAGGGCCTGGTCCCGCTCGGCCGGATCGCGCTCGGGCTCCAGCGCCCACTGCGCGAGCGACCCCGTCCACGACCACTCGTACTCATCCCACTCCTCGAGGGTGCTCACGTGAGCGTGCACCACCTCGAAACCCTTCCGGGCCACCAGGTCCAGCAGGCCCACGAGGTCGGGCATCTCCTCCGGTGTGGCGTCGAGGGCGGTCAGGGCTGCCGGCGTCGGCGGGACGTCCCAGATGCCGTCGCCCAGGAGCACGCGTCCGCCGGGCGCGAGGTGACGGCGCACGGCATCCAACGTCTCGCCCGGCCCTCCGAAGACGTGGCTGACGCCGACGGCGAGCACGGCATCGAACAGACCGCCGGTCCACGCGGCGGCGTCGGCCTCCACGAAAACTGCGCGCGAGGCCTGCCCCGGGGCGAGTGCGCCGGCATCCGACCCCACGTGGAGGTCGACCCCGACGGCAGTGACACCGTGTCGCACGCTCAGCGCCCGGCGGATCCACTCACCCTGACCGCAGCCGAGGTCGAGCAGCCGCCCGCTCGACGGGAGCAGGCGATCGAGCAGTCGGGCCACCGAGGCATCCGACAGCGGTGCCATCACGGGGTGGTGGGCGTGGGCGTGGTGGCTGATCTCGTGGTGCTGCACGTGGCTCACTGTCAAGGACCGCGATGCGTGCGCGCAACCGATATCCGGGCACATCGCGTTACCGTGAGCACCGCAACGGTGGCTGCGGCCCCGACTCATGACCCGAAGGAAGAACCAGTGGCTGGTGGACTCGTCGCCCTCCTCGACGACATCGCGGCGCTCGCGAAGCTGGCGGCCGCCTCGGTCGACGACGTCGGTGCCGCCGCAGGGCGCGCCAGCGCGAAGGCGGCCGGGGTCGTCATCGACGACACCGCCGTCACCCCGCGCTACGTCGACGGCCTGAAGCCCGAGCGGGAACTGCCGATCATCCGCAAGATCGCCATGGGCTCCCTGCGCAACAAGCTGCTCATCATCCTCCCGGCGATCCTGCTGCTCAGCCAGTTCCTGCCGTGGTCCCTCACCCCGATCCTCATGGTCGGCGGCACCTACCTGGCCTACGAGGGTGCCGAGAAGATCTGGGAGATGGTCGCCGGTCACGAGCACGCGGTCGAGGCCGTTGCGGCCGGTGACCCCGACCACGAGAAGACGGTGGTCAGCGGGGCGGTGCGCACCGACTTCATCCTGTCCGCCGAGATCATGGTCATCGCGCTCAACGAGGTCGCCGACGAGGCGTTCGTCTCCCGTGCGGTGATCCTGGCGTTGGTGGCGGTGGGCATCACCATCCTCGTGTACGGCGTCGTCGGTCTCATCGTGAAGATGGACGACATCGGGTTGCACCTGGCGGGGCGTGAGTCGGGAGCCTCGCAGCGCGTCGGGCGTGGCCTCGTCGCGTTCATGCCCAAGCTGCTCGCCGGCCTGTCGACGGTCGGCATCGTCGCCATGCTGTGGGTCGGTGGCCACATCCTGCTCGTCGGGGTGCACGATCTCGGCTGGCACTGGCTCTACGACCTCGTCCACCACGCCGAGGAGGCCGTCGGTGGCGGCTTCCCGGGCTGGCTGGCCAACACCCTGGCCTCGGCGGTCATCGGTCTCGTCGTCGGTGCCCTCGTCGTCCTGGTCGTGACCCAGGTCAAGAGGATGCGCTCACCCGAGGGCGACCACGCGGCATCCGCTCACTGAGCGCTTCGCTGCTGGCGCCGGGTGGCCCGCCACCCCAGGAAGAGCGAGCCCGCGAACAGCGCCACGGCCATGACCCCGGCGAGCACGAAGGTCGTCGCGTCACGACCCGCGGAGGCGCCGAGGGCGGCATACCCGACGGTGCCCGGGAGGATGCCGATGGCGGTCCCCAGCACGAAGTCGCGGGAGGTCACGGCAGTGATGCCCGCGCCGTAGTTGACGATGGTGAAGGGGATGACCGGCGTGACGCGGGCGACGATCACCGCGAGCAGGCCTTGCTGGCGCATGATCTCCTCGACCCGGTCGATCCGGGGCCCGGTCATGGACGCCACGGCTGTGCGCCCCAGCCGGCGGGCGATGGCGAAGGTGACGGCGGCACTGATCATCGACGCCACCCATGACAGCGCGATGCCACCCACGAGTCCGAACAGTGCGCCCGCCACGCCTGCGAGCAGGTTCTTCGAGACGGGCACGAGGGTGAGCAGCACGTGCAGCGCGACGTACACGACGGGACCCCACGCCCCGGTGGACTCGACGGTGGACTGGACCGTGTCGAGGTCGCCGCCGATGACGACCCAGGCGAGAGCGCTGGCGATGGCGACGCTGAGGACGAGTCCGAGCAGGCGCAGCCTGGCCGCCCGGGTGCTCATCACCCGGTCAGCCTAGGCGTAGGG
>NZ_DAORSO010000063.1:0-13734 GCF_035443565.1 Ornithinibacter sp.
GCGAGCGTGCCCCGCCTGACCTCCTCGTAGGTCTTGGTCAGCTCGCGGCACACCGCGGCACGGCGCTGCGCCCCGAACACCTCGGCCATCGTCGTCAGGGTGCGCTCGAGACGGTGTGGGGCCTCGAAGAAGACCATGGTGCGCCGCTCGTCGCCGAGCACCCCGAGCGCGGTCGCGCGCTCCCCCGCGCGACGTGGGAGGAAACCCTCGAAGCAGAACCGGTCGACCGGCATCCCGGACACCGCCAACGCCATGAGCACCGCGGACGGCCCCGGAACGCACGTCACACGCACCCCGCCCGCGACCGCGGCGCTCACGAGGCGGTACCCGGGGTCCGAGACCGACGGCATCCCGGCATCCGTCACGACGACGACGCGGCGACCTGCGAGCAGCTGCTCGACGAGCTCGGGCGTGCGCTGCGCCTCGTTGTGCTCGTGGTAGGACAGCACGCGGCCGGTGGGCTCGACCTCGAGGGCCTGGCAGAGGCGACGCAACCGACGGGTGTCCTCGGCGGCGACGACGTCGGCCGTGCGCAGCTCTTCGGCCAGACGGGGCGCCGCGTCGCGCGGATCGCCGATGGGGGTGGCTGCCAGGACGAGGACACCACTGCCACCGGTGCCGCCGCTGCTCGCACCGCTCCCGGCGCTGCTGCCGCTGTGGTCGCTCATGGGCGCGATCCTCGCACGGTGCCGAGCGTTCAGCCCCGGTCTGCCCAGGTCGGCCGATCCGGCCGCCCCGACCTAGGATGACCCGGTGAACCGGACCGACGAGCTGCGCCTGCGCCTGCTCGGCCCACGGCCGGTGTCACTGATGACCGACAAGCTGTGGGGGTGGCTCGGCCCGGGCCTGATCGCCCTCGTCGGCGGGTTCCTGCGGTTCTGGAACCTCGACCACCCGCGGGCGCTGGTCTTCGACGAGACGTACTACGTCAAGCAGGCGGCCTCGATGCTGCGCTTCGGCGTCGAGATGCGGGTGCTCAGCACGTTGAAGGAGCCGGACAAGGTCTTCACCGGCGGCAACCCGGACGTCTTCTCCACCGTCGACGGCGACATGGTCGTGCACCCTCCCGTCGGGAAGTGGATGCTGGCGGCCGGCCAGTGGGTCTTCGGGTCCGATTCGGGGTTCGGGTGGCGGGTGTCGGCCGCGGTCGTCGGGACGCTGTCCATCCTCATCCTCGGGCGGGTGGCCCGGCGGATGTTCGGCTCCACGGCGCTGGGCTGTGTCGCGGCCTTCCTGCTGGCCTTCGAGGGGTCGCACTTCGTGATGTCACGCACCGGCATCCTCGACATCTTCGTGTCGTTCTTCGCACTGTGCGGGTTCGCGGCGCTGCTCATCGACCGCGACCGCAGCCGCGAGATCCTCGCCGCGCGCGTGGGGGCGCTGCCGCGGGGCACGTGGCCGCAGGGGATGGGGCCGTGGCTGGGCTGGCGCCCGTGGCGCTGGGTCGCCGGGTTGTCTCTGGGCCTCGCGACAAGCACGAAGTGGTCGGGGCTGTTCTTCCTCGCGGCGTTCGGGCTGATGACCGTGTGGTGGGACATGGGCGCTCGACGCGCAGCCGGGGTGCGCCGCTGGGGTCTCGGGGCGGTGCTCAAGGACGGCCCCTTCGCGGCGCTGGCCATGGTCGGCACCACCGCCGTGGTCTACGTGGCGTCGTGGATCGGGTGGTTCCGCAGCGACGTCGGCTACCACCGGCAGTGGAACACCTTCCATCCCGGCGAGGGCGTCATGTGGCTGCCCCCTGTGCTGCGCAACTGGGTGAAGTACCACCAGGACGCCTTCGCCTTCAACACGACGCTGCAGACCCCGCACCCCTACCAGTCCGACCCCTGGACCTGGATCCTGCAGCTGCGGCCGACGTCCTTCTACTACGAGAGCCCGACGCGCGGGGTCGCCGGGTGCACCGTCGACCAGTGCTCGCAGGCCATCAACCCCGTCGGCACGATCACGGTGTGGTGGCTCGGCGTGCTCGCCCTCGCGGTGGTCGTGTGGTGGTGGCTGGTGCGCCGGGACTGGCGGGCAGGGGCGATCGCGGCCGGCATCGTCGGCGGCTACCTGCCGTGGTTCGCCTTCGCCGATCGCACGATCTACGCCTTCTACGCCGTGGCGTTCGAGCCGTGGGTGGTGCTCGCGGTCACGTTCGTCATCGCACTGTTCGTCGGGCGGCGCGAGGACGACCCGCAGCGATGGCGCACGCGCTGGTTCATCGTCGGGGGCTACCTCCTGCTGACCCTGGCCATGTTCGCGTTCTTCCACCCCATCTACGTCGGGGAGACCATCCCCTACGACCACTGGCGCTGGCGGATGTGGCTGCCGAGCTGGATCTGACGTCAGGGGGGTCGCGGTCGAGGTGAGACCGCCCGCGAAACCGTGCACCTGCGCGTCGACTCCGCAGTGGGGATGCCGTCCGCAGGCCGTGTCGGTCGCCGTTGTTAGGTTCGGTGCATGCTCCTCCTCGGCGACGACGCCCGGCTCGTCATCAGCGCCAGCGACCTGCGCACGGCATCCGCGTGCGAGTTCGCCGTCGTGCGCCAGCTCGACGTGCTGCTCGGCCGCGCCGAGCGGGTCGAGGAGCCCCGCGACCCGATGCTCGACCGGGTCAAGGCCCTCGGCGACCAGCACGAACAGGCCGAGCTGCGACGGCTGAGTCGCGAGCACCCGGGCCGGGTCCGCCACCTGCCGACACCGTCGAACACACCGCACGACCTGGCCGCCGCGATGACGACCACCCTCGAGACGCTGAGCTCGGGAGCCGAGGTGGTCAGCCAGGCCACCGTCTTCGACGGCGGGTTCGTCGGCCGCGCCGACTTCCTCGAGCTCACCCCGGCCGGCTGGCTGGTCAGTGACACCAAGCTGGCCCGCCACGCCACCGTCTCCGCCCTGCTCCAGGTCGGCGCCTACGCCGCCCTCCTGCTGGATGCCGGGGCACCGGTCGCGCCGATCGTGCGGTTGGTGCTCGGCGACGGGGCCACGCGTGACGACCCGCTCGGTGAGGTGCTCCCGGTCTACCGCAGCCGCCGAGCCCGGCTCGACGGCATCCTCGCCGACCACCGTGCCGACGAGGCACCCGCGGCGTGGGGGGATGAGCGCTGGTTGGCCTGCGGGTCCTGCGCGACGTGCGTGGCCGAGGTCGAGGCAGCACGAGACCTGCTGCTCGTCGCCGGGATGCGACGGCCCACCCGTCGACGGCTGCACGAGGCCGGGGTGCGCACCATCGACGACCTGGCATCGAGCACCGGGCCGGTGGCCGACGTCAGGGCGCAGTCGCTCGACCGGTTGCGGGCCCAGGCCCGGCTGCAGCTCGTGCAGGAGGCCGACCCCACCGGCGCGGTGCACCACGAGGTGACCGACGTCGCGGCCCTGAGCCGACTGCCCGCACCGAGCACGGGCGACATCTTCTTCGACTTCGAGGGCGACCCGCTGTGGCAGGAGCCGGGGTCAGGCATCTGGGGGTTGGAGTACCTCTTTGGGATGATCGAGGTCGACAGCGGGGAGGAACGGTTCCGGGCGTTCTGGGCCCACGACCGGCGCGAGGAGAAGCAGGCCCTCGTCTCCTTCGTCGACCACGTCAACGCGCGCCTGGCGACCTGGCCAGACCTGCACGTCTACCACTACGCGCCGTATGAGCCGGCTGCCCTGCTGCGGATGGCCGCCAGGCACGGTGTCTACGAGGACGAGGTCGATGACCTCCTGCGCCGCCGCGTCTTCGTCGACCTCTACGCGGTGGTCAAGGCCGGGGTGCGCATCTCGCAGCGGTCGTACTCCATCAAGAAGCTCGAGCCGCTCTACATGCCGGCACGCGAGGGTGAGGTGCAGGGCGGGGCCGAGAGCATCGTGGTCTACCACCAGTTCTCCGCTGCCACCAACGAGGGCCGCACCGACGAAGCCGCGTCACTGCTGGCCGAGATCGCGGACTACAACGAGCTCGACTGCGTCTCCACCCTGAGGCTGCGCGACTGGCTGCTCGCTCGGTGCCGGGACGCGGGTGGTTCCCCGGCGGGCCCGGTCGACGACGACGGTGCCTCCGCAGCACCGGTCAGCGACAAGCGGGCGGCTGCTCTTGCTCTCGAAGCGGCCGTTCGAGCGCTGGTCGACGACATCCCCCCGGCGCAGTGGAGCGACGAGCAGCGCGCGATGGCGATGATCGCCTCGTCGGTTCTCTACCATGCCCGTGAGGACAAACCGGCGTGGCAGGAGCACTACGAGCGGCTGCGCCTGCCCGTCGGTGACTGGCGCCGCGCCGACGGCGTCTTCGTCGTCGACCGCGCGGAGGTCGTCGAGCCGTGGGCGCAGCAGTCCGCCCGGCACAACCCCCGTCGGGTCCTGCGCCTCACCGGAGAGGCCGCTGGCGGAGCGCCACGCGTGGGCGAGTGCCACGTCGTCTACGCGGCGCCCGGGCCTGCAGGGTTCGAGGCACCGCCCATGGATGCCAACACGGTCAACCCCAGCAAGGGCACCGTGCTGTCCATTGATGAAGAGCTGTCCGCCGACGGAGTGGCGCGCCTCGTCGTCACCCTCAGCGAGCAGCACACCCGGTCGTTGGGTGACCACGACGACCTCCCCGTGGCCCTCACCCCGGGTGGCCCCATCAAGACCGACTCGATCGACCGGGCCCTGGCCGAGGTCGCCGAGGAGGTGCTGGCGTCGGGGGCGGTTCCGGTGTCGGCGGGCACCGACGTGCTGCTGCGTCGGGCACCGCGGTTGAGGGGTGACGCTGCCTTGCCGCCGGTGGCCGACGCGGGCGACGACCGCGTCATCAACGCCATCGAGGCAGCGCTGCTCGCCATGGACGACTCCTACGTCGCGGCCCAGGGCCCGCCCGGCACGGGCAAGACCCACGTCGGCGGGCACGTCATCGCACGACTCGCCGCCTGGGGATGGCGGATCGGGGTCTGCGCCCAGAGCCATGCCGCCGTCGAGAACGTGCTGTCAGCGGTGGTGCGCGCCGGGCTCGATCCTGCCCAGGTGGGCAAAGTCGCCAAGGCGACGCCCGACCCGGCGTGGACCTCCCTGCCCAAGGCCGACGACCTCGCGGCCTTCGCCGCGCAACATGACCAGGTGGGGCGTGGTTACGTCATCGGCGGAAGCGCCTGGGACCTCACCAACGAGCGTCGCGTGGCTCGCGACCAGCTCGACCTGCTCGTCATCGACGAGGCCGGTCAGTTCAGCGTGGCCAAGACCTTGGCCGTGGGGGTCTGCGCCCGGCGGCTGCTGCTGCTGGGAGACCCGCAGCAACTGCCCCAGGTGTCGACCGGGGTGCATGCCCAACCGGTCGACGAGTCGGCGCTCGGGTGGCTGGCCGCGGGTGAACCAGTGCTGCCTGCTCACCTCGGCTACTTCCTCGAGACCACCCGCCGGATGCACCCCGACCTCACCACCGTGGTCTCCGACCTCGCCTACGACGGGGCGCTGACCTCATACGAACAGGTGACCGCCGCCCGGCGCCTGGACGGCATCCGCCCCGGCCTGCACGTCGTCGTCGTCGACCACCTCGACAACTCCACCGAGTCGCTGGAGGAGGCCGAGGCGGTCTGCTCGCTGGCACAGACGCTCATCGGGCGGATGTGGCACGACCCCTCCGCGACGGACGGCCCCCGTGCGCCAGCGCCTGGTGGTCCGGGTGCGCCAGCGCCTGGCCGGCCACTGACAGCGAGGGACCTCATCGTCATCACGCCGTACAACCGCCAGGCTGACCGCATCCGAGCAGTGCTTCGTGGTGCCGGGCTGGAGGACGTTCGCGTGGGCACCGTCGACAAGTTCCAGGGGCAGGAGGCGCCGGTGGCGATCCTGTCGATGGCGGCGTCGTCGCACTCCGAGGTATCGCGCGGAATGGGCTTCCTGCTCGACCGACACCGGCTCAATGTGGGCATCTCGCGGGGGCAGTACGCGGCCTACGTCGTGCGCTCGCGGGTGCTCACCGACTTCTCGCCGGGCTCACCCGACGAGCTCATCGCGCTCGGAGCCTTCCTGCGCCTGCACCCCAGACCCTGATCAGGCCGGGAACCCGCGGGCCTCGAGCGCGTCCGTGAGCATCGCCATGAGCGCCTCGAGCTGAAGGTCAGCAGAGGAACCAACTTCCTCATCCGACCCGTCTAGCGCCCGAGCGGCCAAACCGGCCTTGTCGTCGATGAGCTGGGCCAGGCGGGGGTCGATGGTCTGCGCCGCGATGATCCGCCAGGCCGTCACGGGCTCGGTCTGCCCGATCCGGTGCACCCGGTCGATCGCCTGCGTCTGTTCGGCCGAGGTCCACGACAGCTCGGCGAGCACGACGTTGGAGGCCACTTGCAGGTTGAGGCCGACGCCCGCAGCCGTGAGCGAGCACACCACGACGGAGATCTCGGGGTCGGTGAGGAAAGCCTCGATGTTGGCCTTGCGCACGGCCGGTGTCTGGTCGCCACGAATCGACGCGTAGCCGATGCCCCGCTTGGCGAGGGTCTGCTCGGCGATGTCCATCACGTCGATGTGCTTGGCGAAGAAGACCACCTTGCCGACGTTGCGCGCGAGCTGCGCGGCGTAGTCCGCGGCGAGGCCGGCCTTGGCCTGTCCGATCTTGCGCATGACGGTGAACACGTTGTCGCCGGTGGTCGCCGTGGTGGCGTTCTTGCGTTCCCACTGCGCCACCTTGCGGACCATGTCGTGGTCGATGCCCTCGACGACGACGGAGACCGAGCGAGCGGCCAGCGCCGCGTCGTACCGCTTGACCAGTCGCGCCGCGAGTTCCTGCTCGGCGGCCCGGATGGAACGGCTCGCCTCGTCGTCGAGCTCGACGGGCAGGTCCGCGACCCGTCGCGCCGGGATGTCGGAGGCGACGTCGACCTTGCGGCGACGCACGATGCCCTGGTTGATGACGCTCGTTCGGGCGGCGGCGTAGAACCCGTGGTCGGCCGGGGTCAGCCCGGTCTCCTCGAGCGCTGCCATCAGGGCGTGACGCGGCTTCGTGGAGTCGATCCACCCGAGGAACTGCCAGATGGCCTTGAAGTCCTCGATGTCGTTGATCAGCGGGGTGCCGGTCAGCGCCATGAACAGGGCTCGCGCGTGCTTGGACCGGATGCGCTCGGAGAGCTCCAACACGTGCTGGGAACGCTGCGAGGACTTGTTCTTGATGAAGTGGGCCTCGTCGACGACCATGCCGCGGAAGCCGTGCGCCCCGAGCCAGCCGACGTGCCGGTCGAGGATCTCGTAGTTGACGATGACGATGTCCGCGAAGCCGTCGACGGTGTCACCGTCACCGTGGATGACCGTCGCCGCACGTCGCGGCGTCCAGAGCTCCGCCTCGCGCGCCCAGTTCGCCTTGACGACGTTGGGCACGACGACGAGCAGGGGAAAGGCACCAGCAGCATCGGCAGCCAACAGCGCCTGAGCCGTCTTGCCGAGACCGGGCTCGTCGGCCAGCAGGAAGGTGCGGTGTCCTTCGGCAGCGGCGGCGACCACCTGGGCCTGGTGGTGCATCAGCTCGAGACCCTTGATGCCGTGCACGACTCGCGTCGGCTCCGGCAGCGGCATGCACGTGGCGTCGCCGCCGTACTCGAAGGCGCGGAACAGGGGCGAGAGCAGCTCCCACCCGCCGAGTCGGTTCGTCCGCGGCTTGGGCGCGGGGAGAGCCGAGAAGTCCGGCGCGAGGAACGGATTCGCGAGCTGCCGGGCGATGACGGTCTTGGGCACGACTCCGCGCGGCGACGCCGATGCGAACGGGGCGGTCGGCGAGACCACTGGGGTGGGTTCGGGCTCGGGTTCGCGGCCGGCCGCACGCAGCAGGTCGTTCTTCAGGTCGATGGCGGCGGATGACACGACGGCGCCGTCGGTGAGCAGCTCGAGCAGCGAGGTGTCGCGCGCCGCGGTCTTCGCGAGGATCGTGGCGATGCCCTCGAGACGGGTCAGCATCGCGGTGCGCTCGGACTCGCTGATGGTCGTGTCTGCCTTGACGCGGGCGCGCTCCTCACGCACGAGCAGCGCCACGACCTGGTAGGCGGTGCGCTGGCTGGGGCGGACCTTGCCGCGCTGGGCCGCAGCCTCGACCTGGCGGACGGTCCGGGCCAGCACGGGGATGACGCCCTCGCCGTCGGGGGTGCCGGAACGCGCATGGTCGCGCGGTGCGGTGCGGGTCGCACCTCCACGGCGCGGAGCTCGCTGTGACAAGCGATCCTTCTCCTCAGTCAGGCACGACGGGTTGGCGTCGGTGTCGAGTGCGTCCGACGGGGAAGACCCACCGTGCTGACCACCCGGCATCGGGACTCACGCCGAACGCGTGCGTGGGACCATGCCCAGATCCCCGTGCCACTGCATGTCGCCCGCGTCGACCGACGCGGCACCCCAAGCGTACGGCGTCATCGGCGTCACTGGTAGCCAACGCGCGGATGCCGTCGCCGTCCCTCCTCAGGCAGCGAGGTTCTCGCGGTGGCCGAGTCGCTCGAGCCAGCGCACCAGCTGGTGGTGCACGGTGTCAGCCCCGCGCAGGCGCCCGCGCTCGTCGAGCAGGTCCTCGTCGACGGTCCACCCGGCGGGGTGGACCAGCAACGGACGGGTCTGCCACCCGCCGAGCCCTCCGTGGCAGCCCACGAGCTCCTCGAAGGCCGCGACCTCGTCGAGCACGGGGTCGTAGAGCGAGTTGAGGTAGATGTCGGGAGCGTTGGCGAACCCGCTCACGTGCACGAAGTCGCTCACGGCATCCGGCCCGAAGGGCGCCAGGGGGTCGTCACCGACGACGACACCCGTCGTGAGGTCGTGGGTGCCGTTCGCCCCGAGGGCCACCGGCCCACCCGCCGTGAGCACGACGACGAACCCGATGCCGGGGTGGGCGGCCAGGGCGCTGAGCAGGCCGGGGTGCAGACGCTCGATGTCCTCGGCCGTGAGTCGGGTCGGGTGCTGGCTGAACCAGACCCCACCGAGGTTGCCCGACCCGACGACGGTGAGGTCCGCGGGGGTCTCGACGGGGCCGGCATCCGACGTGGCGTCGCCCCCGACCGGGCCGCCCGACCCGGCAGGGCCCACGGGTGCCTGCGGATCCCGATCCGACAGCACCTTCTTGGTGAGCCGCCCGGACACCGAGTCCTGCCCCGACAACTGCCCGAGCAACATGTTGACCGGCCCCCACGTCTCCACCTCGTCGGTCGCCGCGGCGACGCTCTGGCCGTCGGCGAGGTGCTCGCGGATGACCTCCTCGAGGGTCTGGCCGTAGCGCTGGCGGAACGTCGCCCCCTGGCTCTGCCCGTGGTCGGAGACGAGCACGATCTCGTAGGGCCGCGGCGCCACCCCCGAGTCGATGATCTGCTCGATGCTGCGCAGCGCGTCGTCGAGGCCGTAGAAGGCGGCGAGCGACTCCGAGCGGGTCACCCCGGCGTGGTGGGCGATCTCGTCGTAGTCGACGAAGTCGACGTAGATGGACTTCGACCCGCGCATCATCGCCTCGACGACCAGCGCGACGTTGAGGTCACGCAGGAACACGTTGGTGGCCGCGCGCAGGGCGACGTACGCCCCTCCCCGGTGGATGCGCGGCTCGACTCCCCGGCGCACCTGGCGTCGGGCCTGGAAGATCTCCTTGCCCATCTCGCCGATGGTGAGGATGACCGCCCGCAGGATGCCGGCGGGGTGCGTGAAGAACGCGGCGTACGACTGTGAGGGCCCCAGCCCTGCCCTGCCCTGCTTGAGCCCGCTCATCGTGAGCAACGACGTCGGGGCGTCGCCGGAGAACAGGTTGGAGATGCTCACGCCGTCGTCGGCGAGCAACCCGCGACCGTCGCTGATGCGCGCCTCGATCACCGCGGCATCCGCCGGGCGGTTGGCGACGAGGAGGCGCCCGAGATCGCGGTCGAACCACCGGAAGGCGGGGATGCCGTCGTTGTGACCGTGCAGCAGGCCGGCCTGGCTCACCGGGGTCGTCGAGGGGACGCGGGCGGTCCACTCGGTCCACGTGTGGCTGCCCGAGCGCACCCACCGGCTGATCGTGGGGATGTTGCCCGCGCGGATCTCGTTCTCCAGCAGCGGCGCCGGCACACCGTCGAGCTGGATGAAGATGACCCCGGGCACGTCGGAGGGCTCTGGCCGTGCCCCGCGCGACGCCATCCGCACAGCGTGCACCGTGAGGTAGTCACGCCCGTTGATGCTGAATGCCCAGGTGAGCAGCGTGATGACGAACGCATAGACCCACGCGGCGAAGAACGCACTGAGCGGGCTCGCCACCGTGATGCCCGGCGTGAGGTAGAGCCCGAGCCCGATGACGAGGGCGTTGGCGAACAGGGCGAGCAGCACCGCGCCGAACCACCCGAAGACCAGGGCGATCCGCAGGAACACCGGCTGCAGCACCCACCCGACGAGCGCGATCATGACCACGGCGGCGAGGAGGGAGAACGATGAGGATGCCGCGACACCCGGCATGAGGGCGATGGTCGCCCCCAGCACGGCGAGGCGGGAGATGAAGTCGAGCACCCGGGCACCTGATGGCGCTGAGGTGCCGGGGTCGTCGTCGAGGGAGTCGGCCAGGGTGCGTGCTCTACCGCCGTCGAACCACCGAGAGGCTGCCGAGTTCCACAGCAGGTAGACGAGCAGCACCGCCAGCGCCAGCCCCCAGAATCCCTGGATGGCCTCGGTTCCGAGCTGGGAGACGAGGAACCACGACTGCGCCAGCCGGAGCACGAGCAGCACGCTCAGCGCCAGCCGGGCCGCGGTCGACCGCCGTGTGATGAGCCAGGCGATGACCGCCTGCGCCACCCCGAGCGCGATGAACCAGCCCCCGACCACGCGCAGGGTCAGGACGCTCTGTTCCTGGGTCATCCCTCCGAGAGGGTCCGCGCTGGGTGCCCCGAGCACCACGACGACCCCGGACACGATGTCGGCCAGCGCCAGCAAGGCCGCCAGCACAGCGACGATCGTCACCGAACGGGGGCGCGCGCCGGGTGGGCTCGAGCTCATGCGAACGAGCCTGTCACTGTCGCCGCGGCCCGGGTCCGCCCGACTCGGGTGACCACGGGCCCGGCACAGAAGCGGACGCGAGAGCAGTCAGGGAAGCAGCCCCGACCGGCTCGCGGGTGAGCATCGGCACGATCCCCACCCGGGCACAGAGCCCGGCAACCCGATTCAGGGACGGCCGCTCGGCCCGGGCTCGCGCCTGCAGGAAGGGTGACGTGGGCGCGGCCGCCACGAGGCTGTTGTTCACCACCCAGGCGTACGGGGTGATCCCAGCTCTCGCGAGATCGCCTTGCAGCTCCTCGGCCTCCTGGACCGGGGTCGTCTCGGGCAGGGTGATGAGGAGCACCTTGGTCTGGGCGGGGTCCTGGAGGCGCATCAGTGGAGTGGTGTACCGCGTCCCGTCGCTCATCTGCCGAGCGATCTCGCGGTGGTAGGAGCCGGTCGCATCGAGCAACAACAGGGTGTGCCCGGTGGGCGCGGTGTCGAGGACGACGAACCTCCTGCGGGACTGGAACACCACGTGCGAGAACTGCTGGAAGACGGCGACCTCGTCGGTGCAGGGCGACTTCAGGTCCTCGGCGAGCGCGGCCCTGCCGGCGTCGTCCAGCGAGGCGCCCTTGCCTGCCATGACCCGTTCCCGGTACTCGGAGATGGCGTGTGCGGGGTCGATGCGGGAGACCGTGAGGTTCTCGTGCTCGCCGTCGAGGGTGTCGGTCAGGTGGGCCGCCGGATCGGTCGTCGTCAGCAGCACGTCATTGCCCCGGTGCGCCAGCTCGAGCGCGATGGCGGCGGCGATGGTCGTCTTGCCGACGCCGCCCTTGCCCATGCACATGACCAGCGCCGGCCCGGCTGCCTCGAGGCCGTCGATGAGGGAGCGCAGGTCGACGAATCCCTCGGGAGGCACGGGTGGGTGGTGGTCGTCGGCGGTGTCCGGAAGCGGTGCGTGGGACGGTTCCAGCAGCGCCTTCAGTGCCGCCACACCGACGGTGTTGAACGGCATCAGGGGGGTCGTGGTCTGTGGGAGAGGTCGCAGGTTGGCTGGCATCCCCGTGAGTGCAGCCGCTTCCCGGGCCCTGACGGCACACGCGAGCGGGTCAGTGGCGTCCACGGGGGGCATGCCACCGTTGAGGACGAGGTGGGCGTCGCTCATCCCGACCCGAAGCAGCTCGGCGTAGGTGCGGGAGGCCTCGTCGAGAGCGGACCGCTGGGGGCGACTGACGATGACCAGACGGGTGCGGGTGGGGTCGGTCAGGGCGTCCAGGGCTCCGCGGTAGTCGTGTCGGAACCGGTCCAGGCCCGCGACCGGGCCGAGGCACGAGACGTCGCCCTTGCCGTCGGAGAGGTAGGTGGTCCACTCGCCGGGCAGCTGAAGGAGCCGGATCGTGTGGCCGGTGGGGGCGGTGTCGAACAGGACGTGGTCGTAGCCAGCGGTCACGTCCGGGTTCGCGAGGAGGGAGGTGAACTCGCTGAAGGACGCGATCTCGGTGGTGCACGCACCCGACAGCTGTTCGGTCATGGCGTCCACCTCGTCGGGAGGCAGCTGGGTGCGCACGGGGTCGATGATCCGGGCCCGGTAGGCATCGGCAGCCTGTTGCGGATCGATCTCCAGAGCAGACAGGCCGGGGACGTCTGGGATCGGCGTGCGCGTGTTGCCGACCGGGAGACCGAAGACCTGTCCGATGTTGGATGCCGGGTCGGTGCTCACGAGCAGGACCCGCGCGCCTCGGGTCGTGAGCCGCACGGCGCTCGCGCAGGCCAAGGACGTCTTTCCGACGCCACCCTTGCCGGTGAAGAAGAGAAACCGTGGAGGTGCCTCGAGGAACGTCAGCCGGGTCAGGGATTCGTCAACCCTCGCGGCCTGCTCCACGCAGGTCAGTTCCACCGCGCGTGCCTCAGCCACAGGTCAATCGTACGGACCGGCCACCGCGTGACGCGCAGCCTGTGAGCAGGCTGACGCCGACGAGACCCCCGTCAACAACGCAAAGCAGAAGGACCCAGCAAAAAGCATGCTGGGTCCTTCTGCTGTCGGTGGAGCTGAGGGGATTCGAACCCCTGGCCTTCTCATTGCGAACGAGACGCGCTACCAACTGCGCCACAGCCCCGAGAGCGACGCAACGATAACACCGCTGACTCGGGACGTCGAAACCGCTGGGCGACGTAGCATCGCGCCATGCGCTTTCGCCGTCCCACTCCGACCGAGGTCGGGGCCACCCCCGGCGACCCCCGCCCAGCCAACCCATCGGCATCCACCCCTGTACTCCTGGTCCCCGCAGCCGTCGACGCCGACTGGTCGGTGCCGTCAGGGGTGCGCAAGGCCAGTGAGTGGGCGTGGCGCGGTCTGGTCATCGCCGCCGCCCTCGTGGCCGTGCTCTACCTGATCAGCCTGCTGTCCGAGATCGTCATCCCCCTGCTGATGGCCCTGCTCCTCGCGGCCCTGCTGCAGCCGGCCTTCCAGTGGCTGTCCCGCTTCATGCCCCGCGGGGCCGCCGCAGGTCTGACGGTGGTCGGCACCCTCGTGTTCGTGTTCGGCCTGCTGTCCTTCGTCGGGTCGCAGCTGACCAGCCAGCTCGACGACATGACGACGAAGGTCACCGACGGCATCGACCAGGTCCGCCGCTGGCTCAACAGCACGTTCGGCATCACCGACACCCAGCTCGAGGGCTACATCGACAGGGCCCGCGAGTGGCTGAGCTCGCAGAACCTCGCCGACACGGCGACCTCCGCCGGGCTCACCGCCACGCACATCCTCGCCGGCTTCTTCCTCGGGCTGTTCGCCCTGTTCTTCTTCCTCTACGACGGCGCCACCATCTGGCGCTGGGTGACCCAGCTCTTCCC
>NZ_DAORSO010000064.1:0-13623 GCF_035443565.1 Ornithinibacter sp.
GGCCAGCGCTTCGGTGAGATGGAGGTCTGGGCCCTCGAGGCGTACGGCGCCGCCTACGCGCTGCAGGAACTGCTCACCATCAAGTCCGACGACGTCAACGGTCGCGTGAAGGTCTACGAGGCCATCGTCAAGGGCGACAACATCCCGGAGCCCGGCATCCCCGAGTCCTTCAAGGTGCTCATCAAGGAGATGCAGAGCCTCTGCCTCAACGTGGAGGTGCTGTCCAGCGACGGCACGACCATCGAGATGCACGAAGCCGAAGAGGACGTCTTCCGCGCAGCGGAGGAACTGGGAATCGACCTGTCCCGGCGCGAGCCGAGCAGCGTCGAAGAGGTCTGACCCACCGGGGCCCCGCCCCTCGACAACCCCGAGGTGGCCGGCGCACGGCGCCGGCCACCAGGGGACAGACGAGGCCGAGAGGCCCCGACCCAGCCCGTGACCGGGTGACACCAGAACTGAACGTTCGAACGAACGAGAGTAGGGAAGCACAACGTGCTTGACGTGAACGACTTCGACCTCCTGCGCATCGGCCTCGCCTCGGCCGAGGACATCCGCGCCTGGAGCCACGGTGAGGTCAAGAAGCCCGAGACCATCAACTACCGCACCCTCAAGCCGGAGAAGGACGGGCTCTTCTGCGAGAAGATCTTCGGCCCCACCCGCGACTGGGAGTGCGCCTGCGGCAAGTACAAGCGCGTGCGCTTCAAGGGCATCATCTGTGAGCGCTGTGGCGTCGAGGTGACCCGCGCCGCGGTGCGCCGCGAGCGGATGGGCCACATCGAGCTCGCCGCCCCCGTCACCCACATCTGGTACTTCAAGGGTGTCCCGAGCCGTCTGGGCTACCTGCTCGACCTGGCCCCGAAGGACCTCGAGAAGGTCATCTACTTCGCCGCCTACATGATCACCAGCGTCGACGTCGACCAGCGTCACGCCGACCTGCCCTCGCTCGAGGCGCAGATCGAGGTCGAGAAGAAGGAACTCGAGAACCGCCGCGACGCCGACATCGAGGCCCGCGCCAAGAAGCTCGAGACCGACATCGCGGCCCTCGAGGCCGAGGGTGCCAAGGCCGACGCCCGCCGCAAGGTGCGCGACTCCGCCGAGCGCGAGATGAACGCCATTCGTCGCCGGGCCGACCAGGGCCTCGAGCGCCTGGGTCAGGTCTGGGACCGCTTCAAGAACCTCAAGGTCCAGGACCTCGAGGGCGACGAGGTGCTCTACCGCGAGATGCGTGACCGCTTCGGTCTCTACTTCGAGGGCGGCATGGGCGCCGCGGCGATCCAGAAGCGCCTGCAGACCTTCGACCTCGACGCCGAGGCCGAGCTGCTGCGCGAGATCATCGCCACCGGCAAGGGCCAGCGCAAGACCCGCGCGCTCAAGCGCCTCAAGGTCGTCAGCGCGTTCCAGACCACGACGAACCAGCCCTCGGGCATGGTCCTGGATGCCGTCCCGGTCATCCCGCCGGACCTGCGACCCATGGTGCAGCTCGACGGTGGCCGCTTCGCGACCTCTGACCTCAACGACCTGTACCGCCGGGTCATCAACCGCAACAACCGCCTCAAGCGACTGCTCGACCTGGGCGCGCCCGAGATCATCGTCAACAACGAGAAGCGGATGCTGCAGGAGGCCGTCGACAGCCTGTTCGACAACGGCCGTCGTGGCCGCCCGGTCACCGGTCCGGGCAACCGCCCGCTGAAGTCGCTGTCCGACATGCTCAAGGGCAAGCAGGGCCGCTTCCGCCAGAACCTGCTCGGCAAGCGCGTCGACTACTCCGGCCGTTCGGTCATCGTCGTCGGCCCGCAGCTCAAGCTGCACCAGTGCGGCCTGCCCAAGCAGATGGCGCTCGAGCTCTTCAAGCCCTTCGTCATGAAGCGCCTCGTCGACCTCGACCACGCCCAGAACATCAAGTCGGCCAAGCGCATGGTCGAGCGTCAGCGCTCGGTCGTGTGGGACGTCCTCGAAGAGGTCATCACCGAGCACCCGGTGCTGCTGAACCGCGCACCCACGCTGCACCGTCTCGGCATCCAGGCCTTCGAGCCCCAGCTGGTCGAGGGCAAGGCCATCCAGATCCACCCGCTCGTCTGCACCGCGTTCAACGCGGACTTCGACGGTGACCAGATGGCCGTCCACGTGCCGCTGTCGGCGGAGGCGCAGGCCGAGGCCCGCATCCTCATGCTGTCCTCGAACAACATCCTCAAGCCGGCCGACGGCCGCCCCGTGACCATGCCCACCCAGGACATGATCATCGGGCTGTACCACCTCACCACCGAGGTGGAGGACGGCAAGGGTGCCGGTCGCGTGTTCTCGACCGTGTCCGAGGCCCGCATGGCCTTCGACGCCGGCGAGATCGAGCTCGGCTCGCTCGTGAAGATCCGCCTCAAGGACGTCGTCCCGACGCCGCTGACGGCCCTGCCCGAGGGTGTCGAGCTCGACGCCGAGGGCTACGCCGCCGCGCTGCTCGTCGAGACCACGCTGGGTCGGGCGCTGTTCAACGAGACGCTGCCGGTGGACTACCCGTTCGTCAACGACCAGGTCGACAAGAAGCGTCTGTCCACGATCGTCAACGACCTCGCCGAGCGCTACAGCAAGGTGCAGGTCGCGGCCAGCCTGGACGCGCTCAAGGAGTACGGCTTCCACTGGGCGACCCGCTCGGGCACCACGGTCGCCATCTCCGACGTCGTCACGCCCCCGCGCAAGCTCGAGATCCTCGAGGGCTACGAGGAGAAGGCCACCAAGGTCCAGACGCAGTACGAGCGCGGTCTGATCACCGACGACGAGCGTCGCCAGGAGCTCATCGAGATCTGGACGCAGGCGACCAAGGAGGTCGCCGACGAGATGGAAGCCAACATCCCGCGGACCAACACCATCTACCGGATGGTGTCCTCGGGTGCCCGTGGTAACTGGATGCAGCTGCGCCAGATCGCCGGTATGCGTGGCCTGGTGTCCAACCCGAAGGGCGACATCATCCCGCGACCGATCCGCGCGAACTTCCGCGAGGGCCTCTCGGTGCTCGAGTTCTTCATCTCCACGCACGGCTCGCGCAAGGGCCTCGCGGACACCGCGCTGCGCACCGCCGACTCGGGCTACCTGACCCGTCGTCTGGTCGACGTGTCGCAGGACGTCATCATCCGTGAGGACGACTGTGGCACCGAGCGGGGTCTGCCGATGCCGATCGCGGCCGTCGACGAGCGCACCGGCGCCCGTACGGTCCACGACGACGTCGAGACCTCGGTCTACGCCCGCACCCTGGCCGAGGACGTCGTCAAGGACGGCGAGACCCTGGCCGCCGCGGGCATCGACCTCGGGGACGTCGTCATCGGCGCCCTGTTCGCCGCCGGCGTCGACTCGGTGAAGATCCGTTCGGTGCTCACGTGTGACTCCAAGGTCGGGACCTGCGCGCTGTGCTACGGCCGCTCGCTCGCGACCGGCAAGCTCGTCGACATCGGCGAGGCCGTCGGCATCATCGCGGCCCAGTCGATCGGTGAGCCCGGCACCCAGCTGACGATGCGTACCTTCCACACCGGTGGTGTGGCCGGTGACGACATCACGCAGGGTCTGCCGCGTGTCGTCGAGCTCTTCGAGGCGCGCACCCCCAAGGGTGTCGCCCCGATCGCCGAGGCGTCGGGCCGGATCACCATCGAGGAGACCGACAAGACGCGTCGCCTGCTGCTCACGCCGGACGACGGCTCCGAGGAGCACGCGTACCCGGTCACCAAGCGTGCCCGCCTGCTCGTGCAGGACGGCCAGCACGTCGAGGTCGGCACCCGTCTGACGGCCGGAAACATCGACCCGAAGAACGTGCTGCGCATCCTCGGGCCGCGCCAGACGCAGATGCACCTCGTCGACGAGGTGCAGAGCGTGTACCGCCAGCAGGGTGTGTCGATCCACGACAAGCACATCGAGGTCATCGTGCGGCAGATGCTGCGCCGGATCACGATCATCGAGTCGGGTGACGCGGACCTGCTTCCGGGCATGCTCGCCGAGCGTGGTCGCTTCGAGGACGAGAACCGCCGCGTCCTCGCCGAGGGCGGCAAGCCGGCATCCGGTCGTCCCGAGCTCATGGGTATCACGAAGGCGTCGCTCGCGACCGAGTCGTGGCTGTCGGCGGCCTCCTTCCAGGAGACCACCCGCGTGCTCACCGAGGCCGCCATGGAGGGCAAGTCCGACTCCCTGCTCGGCCTCAAGGAGAACGTCATCCTCGGCAAGCTCATCCCGGCCGGTACGGGTCTGCCCCGCTACCGCGACATCGCGGTGGAGCCGACCGAGGAGGCCAAGGCGGCGATGTACTCGATGCCGAGCTACGACGACTACTCGTACACCGCGTTCGGTCCGGGCAGCGGCGAGGCCGTCCGCCTGGACGACAGCGAGCTCGGGCTCGACCGCATCTGAGGTCAGCCACTCCGCACCGAGACGGGCGGGGATGCCGGTGGGTCACCACCGTGCGTCCCCGCCCGTCGGCGTCGGGGGAGGATGAGAGGATCGGGGGATGGACCCAGCCCTGGTCATCCGGCGGGAGCTGCCCGGAGACGAACAGCCCACCCGCGCCCTGCACGAGGCGGCCTTCGGGGTGCCCGAGGGTGCGGACCGCTGTGCCGAGGTGGAGATCCTCGACCGCCTGCGCGCCGACGGTGACGTCCTGGACTCGTTGACCTTCGTGGCCGAACTGCACGGCGAGGTCGTCGGGCACGTCGTGTGCAGCCGGGCGCGCATGGGGGAGGGGTCCGCGGTGGCCCTCGGACCGATCGGCGTGCTGCCCGAGCGGCAGGGTGAGGGCATCGGCTCGGCTCTCGTCGCTGCCGTGATCGTGACCGCCGACCAACGTCACGAACCCTCGGTCGTCCTGCTGGGCGACCCCGGCTGGTACGCCCACTTCGGGTTCGAGCCGGCGGCGCCGCACGGCATCCGTTCGCCGGGTCCGTGGCCGGACGACCACTTCCTGGTCAAGCGGCTCAACGCCTGGCGGGCCGACCTCGCGGGGCCGTTCTCCTACCCGCCGGCCTTCGGCGCCAGCGCGGGCTGAGCACCGGGCGTACTCAAGCGATTTGGACCCACCCCCGGCATACCGGTAATCTTGGTCATCGTGTCTGGCTAGGTCCAGACCCTGGAGCGCAGCCAGCCGCCGAGAGGTGTCGGGCAGGCGCCTCGCCCACCTCTTGCCGGGCACCCCACGTCCTGACCCTCACGGGTGAGCCATGGGGAGTGCAGGGAGGAGCACCCGGTGTGACACGCCCGACTGCGGGGGTCGAGCGCCGGACACCCCAAGGAGCCTCGGCAGCACTGCCGGGCATCGACGAAGACAAGCAAAGGATCCAGGTTGCCTACCATCAACCAGCTGGTGCGCAAGGGCCGGCAGGACAAGACCACCAAGGTCAAGACTCCTGCCCTCAAGGGCTCTCCGCAGCGCCGCGGTGTGTGCACGCGTGTGTACACGACCACCCCGAAGAAGCCGAACTCCGCCCTGCGCAAGGTCGCCCGTGTGCGCCTGACCAGCGGCATCGAGGTCACCGCCTACATCCCCGGCGTCGGTCACAACCTGCAGGAGCACTCGATGGTGCTCGTGCGTGGCGGCCGTGTGAAGGACCTCCCCGGCGTTCGCTACAAGATCATCCGTGGCGCCCTCGACACCCAGGGCGTGAAGAACCGTCAGCAGGCCCGCAGCCGCTACGGCGCGAAGAAGGGTAAGGCCTGATGCCTCGCAAGGGACCCGCTCCGAAGCGGCCGCTCGTCGTCGACCCGGTCTACCAGAGCCCGCTCGTGACGTCGCTCGTCAACAAGATCCTCCTCGACGGCAAGAAGTCGATCGCCGAGACCATCGTCTACGGCGCCCTCGAGGGCTGCCGCGAGAAGACCGGCACCGACCCCGTCCAGACCCTCAAGCGCGCGCTCGACAACATCAAGCCGACGCTCGAGGTCAAGTCCCGCCGCGTCGGTGGCGCGACCTACCAGGTGCCGATCGAGGTCAAGCCCAACCGGGCCACGACCCTGTCGCTGCGCTGGCTCGTCGGCTACTCGCGTCAGCGTCGTGAGAAGACGATGACTGAGCGCCTCATGAACGAGATCCTCGACGCCTCCAACGGTCTCGGTGCCGCAGTCAAGCGCCGCGAGGACACGCACAAGATGGCCGAGTCGAACAAGGCCTTCGCGCACTACCGCTGGTGACCACCTGCGTCCGGATGCCGTGAGCGTCACCTGACGCTCCCGGCATCCGGACGCCGCTGGCGCACCGCCGCCAGCACCACCAACCGCATCACCCCGCAGCGAACGAGACGAGAACACGAACGTGGCACAGGACGTCCTGACGGACCTCAAGAAGGTCCGCAACATCGGCATCATGGCGCACATCGACGCCGGCAAGACCACCGTCACCGAGCGCATCCTCTTCTACACCGGCGTCAACCGGAAGATGGGCGAGACGCATGACGGTGCCTCCACGACTGACTGGATGGAGCAGGAGAAGGAGCGCGGCATCACGATCACGTCTGCCGCCGTGACCTCCTTCTGGGAAGACCACCAGATCAACATCATCGACACCCCCGGGCACGTCGACTTCACCGTCGAGGTCGAGCGCTCGCTGCGCGTCCTCGACGGCGCCGTGGCCGTGTTCGACGGCAAGGAGGGCGTTGAGCCGCAGTCCGAGACGGTGTGGCGTCAGGCCGACAAGTACAACGTGCCGCGCATCTGCTTCGTCAACAAGATGGACAAGCTCGGTGCGGACTTCTACTTCACCGTCGACACCATCAAGGACCGCCTCGGCGCGGAGCCCCTCGTACTCCAGCTGCCCATCGGTGCCGAGAACGACTTCATCGGTGTCATCGACCTCATCACCAAGCGGGCCCTCGTGTGGCCCGGCGACGCCAAGGGTGACGTGACCCTCGGCGCGAAGTATGAGGTCCAGGAGATCCCGGCCGACATGGTCGAGAAGGTGGAGGAGTACCGCCACCACCTCATCGAGCGCGTCGCCGAGGCCGACGACTCCCTCATGGAGAAGTACCTCGAGGGTGCCGAGCTGACCACCGAGGAGATCGTCGCCGGCATCCGTGCGCTGACCATCTCCTCCGAGGTCTACCCGGTCCTGTGTGGCTCGGCCTTCAAGAACCGTGGCGTGCAGCCCATGCTCGACGCCGTCCTGTCCTACCTGCCCTCGCCGCTCGACGTGCCCGCCATGGTGGGCCACGCCCCGGGCAACGAGGAGGAGAAGGTCACCCGCCAGCCCAGCAAGGACGAGCCGTTCTCGGCCCTGGCCTTCAAGGTCGCCTCGCACCCGTTCTTCGGCACGCTGACCTTCATCCGCGTGTACTCCGGACAGATCTCCGCCGGCACCCAGGTGCTGAACGCGACCAAGGTCAAGAAGGAGCGCATCGGCAAGCTCTTCCAGATGCACGCCAACAAGGAGAACCCCGTCGAGGGCGCTCTGGCCGGCCACATCTACGCCGCCATCGGCCTGAAGAACACGACCACCGGTGACACCCTGTGTGACATCGACAAGCCGGTCGTGCTCGAGTCGATGACCTTCCCCGAGCCGGTCATCCAGGTGGCCATCGAGCCCAAGACCAAGGGTGACCAGGAGAAGCTCGGCACGGCCATCCAGAAGCTCGCCGAGGAGGACCCGACGTTCCAGGTCCACCTCGACGAGGACACCGGCCAGACGATCATCGCCGGCATGGGCGAGCTCCACCTCGACATCCTCGTGGACCGCATGCGTCGCGAGTTCAAGGTCGAGGCCAACGTCGGCAAGCCGCAGGTGGCCTACCGCGAGACGATCAAGCGCTCGATCGAGAAGTACGACTACACCCACAAGAAGCAGACGGGTGGGTCGGGCCAGTTCGCGAAGGTCCAGATCGCGCTCGAGCCGCTCGACACGGCCGAGGGTGAGCTCTACGAGTTCTCCAACAAGGTCACGGGTGGTCGTATCCCGCGCGAGTACATCCCCTCCGTCGACAACGGCATCCAGGACGCCATGCAGTACGGCGTGCTGGCCGGCTACCCGCTCGTCGGGATCAAGGCCACCCTGCTCGACGGCGCCTACCACGACGTCGACTCCTCGGAGATGGCGTTCAAGATCGCCGGCTCGATGGCACTCAAGGAGGCCGTGCGCAAGTGCGAGCCCGTGCTGCTCGAGCCGATGATGGCCGTCGAGGTGCGCACCCCGGAGGACTACATGGGTGACGTCATCGGTGACATCAACTCCCGCCGTGGCCACATCCAGGCCATGGAGGACATCAGTGGTGCCAAGGTCGTCCGCGGCCTGGTCCCGCTCTCCGAGATGTTCGGGTACGTCGGCGACCTGCGGTCCAAGACCCAGGGTCGGGCGAACTACTCGATGGAGTTCGACTCCTACGCCGAGGTCCCCAAGTCGGTGGCCGAGGAGATCATCAAGAAGACCCGGGGCGAGTGACCGCTAGACTGGTCGCTGGTCTCGGCTGAGAAGCCATCCCAACCAATCCCAAGTACGACGCCACGTCCTGCCCGGTCGTATCGGCGTTCAACTCACTCAAGTCCTGAGGAGGACATCAAGTGGCGAAGGCAAAGTTCGAGCGGACCAAGCCGCACGTCAACATCGGCACCATCGGTCACATCGACCACGGTAAGACGACGCTGACGGCTGCGATTTCCAAGGTTCTGCACGACAAGTACCCGGACCTGAACCCCCAGTTCGCGTTCGACGACATCGACAAGGCGCCCGAGGAGAAGCAGCGCGGTATCACGATCTCCATCGCGCACATCGAGTACCAGACCGAGGGTCGTCACTACGCGCACGTCGACTGCCCCGGTCACGCTGACTACGTGAAGAACATGATCACCGGTGCGGCCCAGATGGACGGTGCGATTCTCGTCGTCGCCGCCACCGACGGCCCGATGCCGCAGACGAAGGAGCACGTCCTCCTGGCCCGCCAGGTCGGCGTCCCCTACGTCGTGGTCGCGCTCAACAAGGCCGACATGGTCGACGACGAGGAGATCCTCGAGCTCGTCGAGATGGAGGTCCGCGAGCTGCTGTCCACCTACGAGTTCCCGGGCGACGACCTGCCGGTCGTCAAGGTCTCGGCGCTCAAGGCCCTCGAGGGCGACCCGGAGTGGGGCGCCACCGTGCTCGAGCTCATGGACGCCGTCGACGACTACATCCCCGAGCCGGTTCGTGAGACGGACAAGCCGTTCCTCATGCCCGTCGAGGACGTCTTCACGATCACCGGTCGTGGCACCGTCGTCACCGGTCGCATCGAGCGCGGCATCCTCAAGGTCAACGAGGAGGTCGAGATCGTCGGCATCCACGAGGGTCCCGCCACCAAGACCACGGCCACGGGCATCGAGATGTTCCGCAAGCTCCTCGACGAGGGTCGCGCTGGCGAGAACGTCGGCCTGCTCCTTCGTGGCATCAAGCGCGAGGATGTCGAGCGCGGCCAGGTCGTCGTCAAGCCCGGCTCGATCACCCCGCACACCGGCTTCGACGCCAACGTCTACATCCTGTCCAAGGACGAGGGTGGCCGTCACACGCCGTTCTACGACAACTACCGCCCGCAGTTCTACTTCCGCACCACGGACGTCACCGGTGTCGTGAAGCTGCCTGAGGGCACCGAGATGGTCATGCCCGGTGACAACACCGAGATGGCCGTCGAGCTCATCCAGCCGATCGCGATGGAGGAAGGCCTCAAGTTCGCGATCCGCGAGGGCGGCCGCACCGTCGGCGCCGGCCGCGTCACCAAGATCACCAAGTGATCTGAGGGGGTTCGCCCCCTGCTCGTAGCCTGAGCAACGCAAGGGCCCCGCACCGGAAACGGTGCGGGGCCCTTCGCTGTGCGGTCCCGGCGGGGGTCAGTCGAGTGAGCGCAACATGCCGTGGCGCAACGATCGCCACGGCATGTTGCGCTCACTCGTTCACAGGTCCGTCTGGAGGAGGGCGCTGGCAAGCCTTCCTGCCTCACGACAAACGAAGAACATCCAGCACGTCGCCGACTGCTCGGGGGTTGCCGGCGATGTGCCAGGTGTGTCCGCGGTGCCGGACCACCGCCGTTCGTCCTCCGGCTGCATCCACGAGCGCCTTGCCCGGTAGCCAGTCCCATTCGGCCGTGGAGTGTTGGACCCACAGGTCCATTCGGCCGCTCGCGACCGAGGCGAGGTCGCACGATCCGGACCCGAACATGCGGGCCGTGGCTGCATCTCCGACGATCGCGAACCACGGCTCCGCGAGGTTGGGGTCGCGCAGCGTCGCGGGATGCAGGTAGGTGGCCAGCACGCACTCGTCGAGCCGTCGGGGGACCAATGCCGCAACCGGCACCCCGTTACGAGTCGTCGGCGCACCGGCACCGCCCAACCAGACTTCGGCGGTCGACGGCTGGTAGACGGCTCCGAGCAGGGCGCCGTCCGAGCCTTCGAGGGCGAGCGCGCTGCACCAGTAGGGGATCCCCATGGTGAAGTTGTGGGTGCCGTCAACCGGGTCGATCACCCATCGACGACCGGAGGTGCCACGCAAGGACGCACCCTCTTCGCCCAGGACTCCATCGGACGATCGCTCCTGCTGCGTCACCGAGACGACGAGGGCCTCGCAGGCGCGATCTGCAGCAGTGACCACGTCGGACAACGACGACTTGTACTCGGTGTCCACCCCAGCGGCATGCATCTGCTGGGCCAGGTCCCCGCACTCGGTGACGAGCCGCAAGGCCAGAGCGTGGTCTGTGGCAAGGACTGCGCCTTCGGGCGTCTCCGACATGGCGCAACTGTAGGAGCCGTCGTCGTTCGGCCCGCCGAGTGACCCGTAGCCCAGACCCGGACTGTCGCGGGGTACGCCAGTCCGGGCCTGAGTTCCAGCAGCCAGGGTCAGCGGGGGCCGGGGCCACCCTGGAGGACGCCGGCGTCGAACGCCTTGAGCACCGAGGCCTTGTCGGATGCCGTGAGGTCACCCGCCGTGACCGCAGCGTCCAGGCGCGCGGTCAGCTCGGTCTTGTGCTCGGCCTCGTGGGCGGCCTTGACCTTCTCCAGCGCCGCCGTGACCTTGGCCTCGTCGATGCCGAGCTCCTTGGCCAGAGCGGTGGCGAACGCCTTCTGGCGCGCCGTGCGCTCGGCCTCGGTGGGCGGCGTCCGGGTCTCGCCCTGCGCCGGTGCGTCGGGGCGGGTGGCCTCACGAGCGGCGCTGACCGCCGCGGTGACCTTGGCCTCGTCGAGCGCGAGGGCGCTGGCGAGGGCGGCGCTGTCCATGCCGCGCCCGCCCTTCTGGCCGCCGCGGGGGCCCGTGTCGTCCGTGCTGGTCGAGGCGGCGCCCTGGTTCGCCGCAGCGGCACCGGAGCTCGCGGTGGACGAGCTGGTGCTGCTCGGGCTGGGGGTGGTCTCGGCCGAGGCGGTGGCGACACCGACTCCGGCGCCGATGGCGATCAGGCCGCTCACGGCGGCGATCTTCAGGGAGGTGGGGGAGACGGGCATGCGATCTGCTCCTTGGGTTCGTCCGGTGGGCGGGATGCCCGCCGGTTCGAGTCCCACGGTGTGTGGCAGGGCTGGCAGCGACGTCAGCGCGACCTGTCCCCTCCATGTGAGCCGGTACCGGCACGACGCGCCATCAGCGCGAAGGTGCGCGGGCGGCATCCAGTCGGTGGTGTATCGGCCGATTTGGTCCGGCCGCATCCCCTCTGGCACACTTATCAGGTTGCTTGGCGTGCGAACGCGTCCCGAGAGGGTCACGCTCGCCCACCGCCGCGAGGTGACGCACCGCCAATCACGGCGGGGCGGCTCGTGAGCGAAGTGCCAGGCCCCGGTTCCACCGGGACAGCCGAACCTCCGGACACATGCGGGAAACCGCCTGCGCCGGGCTGCGGAGCAAGGGCGACACGCCCGACCGCGGGGGTCGGAGGTTCACCGGAACCGGCACTGAGACAGATGTAGGCGAGAGAGAGACGGGAACGTCAGATGGCGGGACAGAAGATCCGCATCCGCTTGAAGTCGTATGACCACGAGGTCATCGACAGCTCGGCGCGCAAGATCGTGGACACGGTCACCCGCGCCGGAGCGACCGTGGTCGGCCCTGTGCCGCTCCCGACGGAGAAGAACGTGTTCTGCGTCATCCGGTCGCCGCACAAGTACAAGGACAGCCGCGAGCACTTCGAGATGCGCACCCACAAGCGCCTCATCGACATCATCGACCCGACGCCCAAGGCCGTCGACTCGCTGATGCGTCTCGACCTCCCGGCTGACGTCAACATCGAGATCAAGCTCTGAGGCTGACGACATGACCACTTCCACCAAGACCCAGAAGGGTCTGCTGGGCACCAAGCTCGGCATGACCCAGGTGTGGGACGAGAACAACCGCCTCGTGCCCGTCACCGTGATCCAGGCCGGCCCGAACGTCGTGACCCAGGTCCGCGACGCCGAGACCGACGGCTACGCGGCCGTTCAGCTCGGCTACGGCGCGATCGACCCGCGCAAGGTCACCAAGCCGCTCACCGGCCACTTCGAGAAGGCTGGGGTCACCCCTCGCCGTCACGTCGTCGAGCTGCGCACCGCTGACGCGGGCGACTACAGCCTCGGCCAGGAGCTCGGCGCCGACACCTTCGAGGTCGGCCAGAGCGTCGACGTCACCGGCACGACCAAGGGCAAGGGCTTCGCGGGCGTCATGAAGCGTCACGGCTTCAAGGGCGTCTCGTCGTCGCACGGTTCGCACCGCAACCACCGCAAGCCCGGCTCGATCGGTGGGGCCTCCACGCCCGGCCGCGTCTTCAAGGGCATGCGCATGGCCGGCCGCATGGGCGGCGTGCGCCAGACCACCCAGAACATCACCGTCCACGCCGTGGACGCCGAGAAGGGCCTGCTGCTGCTCAAGGGTGCCGTCCCCGGCCCCCGCGGCGCCGTCGTTCTCGTGCGCTCGGCCGCGAAGGGGGCGTGACCCGCATGGCAACCAAGACGCTCACCGTCGACCTCCCCGCGGAGATCTTCGACGTGCAGACCAACGTCCCGCTCATCCACCAGGTCGTCGTCGGCCAGCTCGCGGCAGCTCGTCAGGGCACGCACTCGACGAAGACCCGGGCGGACGTGCGCGGTGGTGGCCGCAAGCCCTACAAGCAGAAGGGCACCGGCCGCGCCCGTCAGGGCTCGACCCGCGCACCGCAGTTCGCCGGTGGTGGCATCGTCCACGGCCCGCAGCCGCGTGACTACTCGCAGCGCACCCCCAAGAAGATGAAGGCCGCCGCCCTGCGCGGGGCCCTGTCGGACCGGGCGCGCCACGACCGCATCCACGTCGTCGAGTCGATCTCCAACGGAGACGTCCCCTCGGCCAAGGCTGCCGTCCAGCTGCTCGCCGGCCTGACGCTGCGCAAGAACGTGCTCGTCGTGCTCGACCGCAGCGACATCGTGTCGCTGAAGTCGGTGCGCAACATCGCCGACCTGCACGTGCTCGCCGTCGACCAGCTCAACACCTACGACGTGCTGTGCGCCGATGACGTCGTGTTCACCAAGGCGGCGTTCGACGCTCTCGTCGACCGCTTCCAGGGCACCACGGCGTCCGCGATCCAGGACACCACGCCGGCCGAGGCCGTCGAGGTCCAGGACGACAAGCCGGCCAAGACCAAGAAGGCCGACAAGGCCGAGGCGGTCCAGGACGACAAGCCGGCCAAGGCCAAGAAGGCCGACAAGGCCGACAAGCCCGCGAAGGCC
>NZ_DAORSO010000065.1:0-13562 GCF_035443565.1 Ornithinibacter sp.
GCGACGCTCCCGACAAGCAAAAGACCCCCCGGGTGCGGGAGGTCTGCGCGACGAGGAGTGCTCGTCGCGCTAGCCGATAATGAGCGTGGCGGTGGCCACAGGAAGCATCACGTGACCACTGTAGCACGACAACGCCCACCCGGTATACGGGGCGTCCACATGCTGGCGGCGGCGGACGCACGGACAGGGGAAGGCGGCGACCCTGTGAGGGTCGCCGCCTTCTCCGGTGGGGAGATCAGGGGGCGGAGACGAGCACCGACCCTGTTCCGAGAACCGCGCCAGCCGGCGTGACGACGGTCATCTCGCCGAACAGCTGACGT
This sequence comes from Ornithinibacter sp., assembly GCF_035443565.1. NCBI lineage: Bacteria > Bacillati > Actinomycetota > Actinomycetes > Micrococcales > Intrasporangiaceae > Ornithinibacter > Ornithinibacter sp. Next base: position 321 of record NZ_DAORSO010000065.1, read on the forward strand.
CCGGCGGCCGCCGGGGCAGCAGCCGTCAACGTGCCGGTGACCGTGGCCGACTGCCCACCGCTGAGGGTGATGGCGGTGCCGGGCACCGCCAGCGTCCCGAGCGCCGAGGAGAAGAACACGTCGAGGTAGTCGTACTCGGTGTTCCCGGCGGGCACGGAGTAGCCGTCGACGACCACCGTGTACGTCCCGGGCGCCGGGCTGGCGATCGAGACCGACTCCTCGGAGTCACCGTCGGCGTCCTGACCGACCAGCTCGCCGGCTGCGTTGTAGACCGTCAGGTCGAGGTCCGCGGACAGGTCCGAGGGGTTGCCGATGGTCACGTCGAGTCGCTGCGCGCCTGCCGGGACCGCGACCTCGAACTCCTGGGCTGCCGCGTCGGCGATGGTCGGGCGCTGGCTGAGCGCCGACCCGAGGTTGCCGCCCTGGGGCGTGACCGTCACCGGACCGAAGTCGTTGCGCACCGTCCAGGTGACCGGGGTGGCCACACCGATGGGTGCTGCGACGGTCTGGATCGCCGGGTCGACCGTGACGCCCTGGGCCGAGGCCGTGAGGCGGTACGGGTTGTCGAGGAACGGCGAGGTGCGCCGTGACTCCACGATGAGCTCCCAGACACCCGGGATCGGGTTGCTGTACGCACGCGAGTTCGCGTCGCACGACGAGCCCGGGAAGTTCGTGTAGCACTGCGTCGTCGCGGTGCTGTCGACCGGGACGCCGTATGGGTTGAAGGCGATCCAGCGGACCTGGCTGTTCGTGGCGATGCCACCGAGGTTTACCTGGAGGGCCTTGGTGCCCTCGGGGACGGTGATGAAGTGCCGCTTGACGAGGTTGCGCTCGACCTCACCGGTCTTGCTCAGCGAGTAGGCCGGTGCCTTGAGGTCCTCGGCCGCCACGACGGCGAGCATCACCCGATGGTCGACGACGCCGGTGCGCGGGTCGTCGACGACCAGGATCGCAGAGTGCAGACCCGCCGTGCGCGGCTTGGCCACGACGGTGATGGTCTGCGCGCGGTCCAGTCGCAGTGACGCCGTCGACGGCACGGTGAACGTCCCGTCGTTGCCGATGAGGCGAACCCGGTGGGCCACCGCTCCGGACGCGCCCGACGTGCGGGTGACCTTGACCTGGTAGGTCTTGCTCTGCCCGACCTTGTGGCCGCCCTCACCCGCAGCGCAGCGGTTGTAGACGCCGGTGCCGCGGTCGGGGGTGGCCAGGAAGTCGGAGATCACGGTGCAGACGGGAGCGTCAGTCGTGAAGGTGCGCGTCGCCGGGCGGTTCTTCAGCACGCTCCACGTGGTCGGGACGTCGAGCTGACCGGTGCCCTGGGACACCGCCTCGACCCCCTTGACGAAGTCGGCCGTGGTGTACATCGACTCGCGCAGCTGAGCGGGCGTGATCGGCGTGCCCGTGGCGAAACCGGCCGAGAGCAGCAGGGCCGCTCCGCCCGCCGCCTGCGGCGAGGCCATCGACGTCCCGTTGAACATCGCGTAGCCGACCGGCAGGGTGTAGCCGGTCTCTGCGACGCCGGGCTGGACGAGCCACTGCGGCACCGTCGAGACGGCCGAGCCGGGAGCCATGATGTTGGGCTTGAAGCCGCCGTCCTCACGCGGCCCTCGCGAGGAGTAGTTGTGCAGGGTCAGCGGCGTGGAGACGACCGAGCCGTAGTTCGACAGCCAGGTCTGCTTGCTCACCGACGAGGCGACGCTGACCACGCTGGTGGCCACCGACGGGTCGCCGATGGTGTTGATGCCGGCGCCGCTGTTGCCCGCCGAGATGAACAGCTGCACGCCGTATTCGTCGATGAGGGCGTCGTAGAGGCGCGCTCGGGCGTTGTTGCCGTCGTTGAGGGCGGGCAGGCCGCCGATCGACATGTTGACGACGTCGACGCCACGGTTGGCCACGAGGTCGACCATCCCGTCGGTCAGGGCCGCCGCCGTGCAGCCGCCACCCCAGGTGCACGCCCGCGAGGAGACGACCTGGGCGCCGGGCGCCTGGCCGTCGACCGCGCCGCCGAACAGGCTGTTGCCCGCTGCGATGCCGGCCACGTGGCTGCCGTGGGCGTCCTCGACGATGCCGATGTTGACGTAGTCGGCCGTGGGCGGCAGCGCCGGGTTGTTGAAGGGCGCGAGGTCGACGTCCTCGCGGAACTCGACGACGAACGGCATCCGCTCGACGATGTCGGTGGCCGGGTTGTCGGTGCCGAAATGGCGGACGTCGAAGTTCTCCTTGTAGGGGCGCATCTTCTCGCCGGCCTCGAAGGTGAAGTTCTGGTCGGCGTCGACCCAGATGTCGTTGGTCTTGGAGTCGTACAGGACGCCGAAGATGTCGGTGGTGTCACCGTCACGGTTGACGTCGCCACCGGGTTCGCTCGCCGCGGTGATGCTCTCACTGAAGGCGTTGACCTTGTACGTCCCGCTGCTCGGCAGGGTCCAGGTGCGCCCCGCGTAGACGGCGGAGGGGCCGGTGATCTCGGTCAGCATGCGCCGCCACGTGCCGTCGCCGTCGAAGATCGGGTCGGTCGCCGTCACCCAGTCGACGATCTTGCGCTCACCCGTCGTGGTGGTCTGCAGCGCCGGGTGGTCGAGGTCGACGCCGGAGTCGATGACACCGATCGTGACACCGCGGCCGTCCCAGGTCGGGTGGGCGGTGCGGAAGTCCACCGAGCCGATCTCGTTGGTCGGCATGTACGGGTTGACCTCGGGCGTCGACGGCCCCGGAGCGTCGACGGATGCCGTGGCCCCCGCGCGACCGGAGCTCTCGACCGTGGGGTCGGGCAGCGGGATCGACTCGTTGAGGTCGACGGCCAGGACCTTGGCCAGCCCGGCGACCTTCTCCACGGCCGAGGTCGGCACGGTCGCGCGCACGTACCCGATGCGGTCGTTGGTCATGCCGGTGAAGCCGCCGTTGGCCTTGACCGAAGCAGCAACCCCCTTCGTGGCGCCCTTCTCGGTCGCCAGCAGGATGGTCACTCGCTTCTCGCCCTTGCTGCGGGCCTTCTCGAGCAGCTGACGGTCGTGCTGGCCCAGCTTGTCCTTGCTGGCCTTCTTCTTCAGCGTGCCCTTGTCGGCGGTGGCCTTGGGGGCGGTGACCTTGACCCGGGGTTCGGGCTCTGCGGCACCTGCGGACGTGGCCGTGGTCGAGACCAGGCCTGTCGCGAGGGCAGCCGCGGCAAGGGCTGCGAGCGCTGTTCGCGCTGGTTGGGTGGAACGTCGTGACATTGGCGCATCCTGTCGGGAAGGGTGGTGAGTGAACCCCCGGATCGGTTGGTGCGCGCACAGTGCACCATGACGCCCTCTCCAACGGAGGATCTTTCCAGATTTCTGACTATTCCTTTACTTTTCGCGGTGTCGCTCCTGACGTTCGCGTCAAGCGTCAGGCGTCGAGCTGGGCCCACCACGGGTCTGCTGCCGGCGGTTCGGCCGGATCAATGCGTTGCCCCACCTTGGGCACCGTGACTTCGACCCCGGCCGTGTCCGCGGCGGCGAGCAGCCGTTCAACCGGCTCGGCCCAGGGATGCGGCGCGAGCACGAAGGTGCACCAGTGGATCGGCAGCACCAGCCCGCCGCCCATCGCCACGGCCGCCTCGACGGACTCCTCCGGGTCGAGGTGGATGTCGTGCCAGGCCGGGTCGTAGGCGCCGACGGCCATCAGCAACGCGTCGAACGGACCGTGCTCGGCGCCGATCCGGGGGTACCCGTCGAAGTACCCCGTGTCGCCCGAGAAGAACACCCGACCGCCGGCCCCGGAGAGCACCCACGACGCCCAGAGCGTGCCGTCGCGCCGCAGACCGCGACCGGAGAAGTGCTGGGCCTCGACGGCGGTGATCCGCATTCCCGCCACGTCGTGACCGTCCTCCCAGTCGCACTCGACGATGCGATGGGCGGACACCCCCCACGTCTCGAGGTGGGCACCGACGCCGAGCGGAACGACGAAGACGGCACTGGTCAGCTGGCAGAGCTGACGGATGGTGTCCATGTCGAGGTGGTCGTAGTGGTCGTGCGAGATGACGACGGCATCAACCCGGCCCAGACCGGTCAGCGGCACCGGCGCCGCGTGCAGCCGCTTGGGCCCGACGTGCTGGCTCGGGCTGCAACGGTCGCTCCAGACCGGATCGAGCAGGATCCGAGCACCGTCGAGCTCGACCAGGCACGACGCGTGCCCGAACCAGGTGATGTGCAGACCGTCTGGGCGCGGCTCGTGCGAAGCACTGACGACCGGGATCGGCCGGGCCGGTTTGCGGGTCTCAGCGCTGTCCCGGAAGCGGCGCAGCACGTCCCGCTGCCCTGAGGGCATCGAGGAGGTCCCCCGGCTGGTGTTGTGGAACGCCCCCGCGCGGTAGGCCGCCGAGCGCTTCATCCGCTCGAGGCGGGCACCAGCCGGGCGCCCGCCCATGGCGGCGTTCACCCCTCGTCCGGCGGCGGCGAGGGCACCGAGGGCACTGGCTGCACCCGCGGCGATGGCAAGTCTGTTGAGCCTGGTCACCGGGTGATTGTCACCCGCGGTCGCCGCCCTGTCTCGCAGACGCGACGAGCTCGTCGAACAGTCGCGGGTCCGCGCCCGCCTCGGGGTGCCACTGCACGGCCACCCGGAACAGCGATGCCGGGTCCTCCATCGCCTCGAGCGTGCCGTCGTCGTGCCAGGCGGCGGCCCGGTAGCCGGTGCCCTCGAGTGAGGAGGGCCGCACGGCCTGGTGGTGGTAGGTCGGCACGTCGAGCGGCCCGTCCCCGAGGATGCCGGCCAGCCGGGTTCCGCTGACGGGTGTCACGAGGTGGTGGGCGTAGACCCCCGGCGCGGGACAGTGCTCGTCGTTTCCGACGACGTCGGGCAGGTGCTGCTCGAGGGCCGCACCGCCGGCCACGGCCATGACCTGCATCCCGCGACAGATGCCGAGCACCGGCATCCGAGCGACCTTCGACACCCGGGCGAGCGCGAGCTCCCAGGCGTCACGATCGGGCCGCGGGTCCTGCGAGGTGATCTGCGGTGGGGCGCCGTAGCGCGCCGCCTCGACGTCCGCTCCCCCTGCGATGACGAGGCCGTCGAGGCGAGCGAGCACCGCTGCCGCGAGGTCGTCGTCAGCGTCCGGTCGCGGTGGCAGGACCACCACGAGCGCCCCTGCGCGCTCGAGGTGGTCCACGTACCCGTGCGGCAGCACCGCACTGCGCTGGGCCACCCAGGGGGCCCGGTCGACGTCCTCGACGTAGCACGAGACGCCGATCACCGGCCGGTCGACACCCATCACCAGTTCGTCATCACAGCGGCGTGACGTAGGCGCCCGAGATGCCGCCGTCGACGAGGAAGGTCGACGCTGTCATGAAGCTCGACTCGTCGGAGGCGAGGAAGAGCACGGCGTTGGCCATCTCCTCGGGCTCGCCGAAGCGGCCCATGGGCACGTGGACGAGGCGGCGCGCGGCCCGCTCGGCGTCCTTGGCGAACAGCTCCTTGAGCAGCGGGGTGTTGACCGGGCCGGGGCACAGCGCGTTGACCCGGATGCCCTCGCGGGCGAACTGCACCCCGAGCTCGCGGGTCATCGACAGCACCCCACCCTTGGACGCCGAGTACGAGATCTGCGAGGTCGCCGCGCCCATCACGGCCACGAAGCTCGCCGTGTTGATGATCGAGCCGGACTTCTGCTCGAGCATGTACGGCAGCACCGCCTTGCAGCACAGGTACACCGACGTGAGGTTGACGAGCTGGACCTTGTCCCAGGCGTCGAGCTCGGTGTCGAGGATCGAGTCGTCCTCGGGCGGGCTGATGCCGGCGTTGTTGAAGGCGATGTCGATGCGCCCGTAGGTGTCGTGAGCCACTTTGAACAGGTTGTCGACGTCGGCCTTGTCGGCGACGTTGGTGTGCACGTACGTGCCACCGACCTCGGCTGCGTACTGCTCCCCCAGCTCGTCGTTGAGGTCGGCGATGACGACCTTTGCGCCCTCCTGCGCGAACCGTCGAACGGTCGCGAGGCCGATGCCGGAGCACCCTCCGGTCACGACGGCGACCTTGCCAGCAAGCCGATCTCCCATGGTGCTCTCCTATGCCTCGGTGTTGATGAAGACGTTCTTGACCTCGGTGAACGCGTCGAGCGCGTCGGGGCCGAGCTCGCGGCCGATGCCGCTGGCCTTGAAGCCGCCGAAGGGCGTCGAGTAGCGCACCGAGCTGTGGCTGTTGACCGACAGGTTGCCGGCCTCGACGCCGCGGGCCACCCGGATCGCCCGACCGACGTCGCGGGTCCAGATCGACCCGGACAGTCCGTATGCCGTGTCGTTGGCCTTGGCGATCGCGTCGGCCTCGTCGTCGAACGCCATGACGGACACGACCGGCCCGAAGACCTCCTCGCGCCACACCCGGTCCTGCGTGCTGCGGGGCAGCACGACCGTGGGCGGGTACCACCAGCCGGCGCCCTCGGGCGCCGCGCCACGGAACGCGACGTCGACCGGCGCGTCACCGGCATCCGCAGCGCCCTCGACGAAGCCGCGAACGGTCTCGCGCTGACCCGCGGAGATCAGCGGGCCCATGTGCGTGGCCTCGTCGCCGGGGTCGCCGACGACGACCTGGCTCATGGCCTGCTCGAAGCGCTCCATGAACGCGTCGAAGACCGAGCGCTGCACGAGGATCCGCGTGCGCGCACAGCAGTCCTGGCCGGCGTTGTCGAGGAAGCTCATCGGGGCGCTGGCCGCCGCGGCGTCGAGGTCGGCATCGGCGAAGACGATGTTGGCCGACTTGCCGCCGAGCTCGAGGGTGACCCGCTTGAGCTGGTCGGCGGCCTTGCGCATGATGCCCTGACCGACCGGGGTGGAGCCGGTGAAGCAGACCTTGCGCACGTCGGGGTGGGTGACGAACCGCTCCCCGACGACCGAGCCCTTACCGGGCAGCACGGTGAACACGCCCTCGGGGATGCCGGCGTCCAGCGCGAGCTCACCGAGCCGGATCGCCGTCAGGGGGGTGAGCTCGGCCGGTTTGAGCACGACGGTGTTGCCGGCCGCGAGCGCCGGGGCCAGGCCCCAGCCCGCGATCGGCATCGGGAAGTTCCACGGCACGATGACCGAGACGACCCCGAGCGGCTCCTTGAAGGTCACGTCGAGCCCACCGGCGACGGGGATCTGCCGGCCGAAGAGGCGCTCGGGTGCCGCGGAGTAGTAGCGCAGCACGTTGACCACGTTGCCGACCTCCCACCGGGCGTTGCCGATGGTGTGGCCGGAGTTCGCCACCTCGAGGGCGGCGAGGTCGTCGGTGGCGGCCTCGACGGCGTCGGCGAACCGGCGCAGCAGCTGGGCACGGTCGGCGGGGCTGACGGCGCGCCAGGCCGGTCCGACCTCGACGGCCCGCGCGACGGCCGCGTCGGTCTCCTCGACGCCGACGAGGTCGATCGTGGTGACGACCTGCTCGGTGGCGGGGTTGATGACGTCGTGCCGCACGGCATCCGTTGTCACAGTGGTGGTCATGGTGTGGGGGTCACAGCCTCTCGAAGCCGCGGACGCGTTCCCAGTCGGTCACCGCGGAGTTGAAGGCCGCGAGTTCGACGTCCGCGGCGTTGACGTAGTGGTCGACGACCTCGTCGCCGAAGGCCTCGCGGGCGATGGCGCTGCCCGCGAGCAGGTCACGTGCCTGCGCCAGGGTCGAGGGCACGTGCTCGTAGTCGCCGACGTAGGCGTTGCCGACGCACGCCGGCTCCAGGGCCAGTCCCTCGCGGATGCCGTGCAGCCCACCCGCGAGCATCGCCGCCACCGCGAGGTAGGGGTTGACGTCGCCTCCGGGGACGCGGTTCTCCACGCGCAGCCCGGCACCGTGGCCGACGACGCGCAGGCTGCACGTTCGGTTGTCGGTCCCCCACGCCACGGCGGTCGGGGCGAAGGACCCGGCGGCGAAGCGCTTGTAGGAGTTGATGTTCGGTGCGTAGAAGTAGGAGAACTCGCGCATCGTCGCGAGCACCCCGGCGAGGAAGCTGTCGAACAGCTCGCTGCGGCCGCCGTCACGGTCGTCGTCGGCGAAGACGATGTCCCCGTCGGTGCCGCGCAGTGACAGGTGGATGTGGCACGAGTTGCCCTCACGCTCGTCGTACTTGGCCATGAAGGTCAGCGCCTGACCGTGGCGGGCGGCGATCTCCTTGGCCCCGGTCTTGTAGATCGTGTGGTTGTCGCACGTGCGCAGCACCTCGTCATAGAGGAAACCGATCTCGTGCTGGCCGAAGTTGCACTCCCCCTTGGCCGACTCCACGGTCATGCCGGCCCGGTACATCTCGTTGCGGATCTCGCGCAGCACCGGCTCGACCTTGCTGCCGCCGAGGATGGAGTAGTCGACGTTGTAGCGGTTGGCGCCCGTCAGGCCGTGGTAGCGACGATCCCACGCGGCGTCGTAGCTGTCCTCGAAGAGGATGAACTCGAGCTCGGTGCCGGCGAAGGCGCCGTACCCGGCATCGGCGGCCCGGGCGATCTGCTGCTTGAGGATGGTGCGCGGGGACTGGGCGACCTCGCCGGTGCCGTCGAGCCACGTGAGGTCGCTCTGGATGGTGGCCGAGTTCGGGTGGCCCGGGGTGCGGCGCAGGGTGTCGAGGTCCATCGCGAAGAACATGTCGCCGTAACCACGCTCCCACGACGACATCCTGTAACCGTCGACGGTGTTCATGTCGACGTCGACGGCGAGCAGGTAGTTGCAGCCCTCGGTGCCGTGGTCGAGCACGTGGTCGAGGAAGAAGTGCCCGTGCAGGCGCTTGCCCTGAAGGCGTCCCTGCATGTCGGTGAAGGCGACGATGACCGTGTCGACGTCCCCGGCGAGGATGTCGGCTCGCAACTGGTCGATCGTGAGCCTGGGCGGGCCTGATGAGTGTGGTGACGACATGCTTACCCCTTCTGGCGCTATCCGATGAGTCCACGCAGGAGCGCCGACGTCGCGTCGCAGTGCTCCTCCATGGTCGTGCGGGCAGTGTCGGGGTCACCCGTGAGGATGGCCGCGACGATCGTGTCGTGCTGGTCGTGCGAGTGCTCGATGTTGGTGCGCAGCACCGGGATCGCCCCCAGCAGCTCACCCAGGGCCGCCTGGGCCCGGGTCACCGCCTCGACGACCATCGGTGATCCGGTGACGGTGGCGATCGCCAGGTGCAGGCGCGAGTCGGCGATCCGGTGCGCCGCCGGGTCGGCCTGTCGCACCGCCCGGCACGACTCCAGCAACCAGGCGCGCTGGTCACCGGACAGGGTGCGCGTGGCGGCGAGGCGGGCCGCGCCGGGTTCGACGACGCGCCGGAAGTCCAGGGCGTCCTCGAGCGCGGCACCGCGTCGGATGCCGTTCACCGCGGACGGTTCGCCGGCCCGCCCGGGTGCGTGGCCGGCATCCGTGACGATCGTGCCGCCACCGCGTCCGCGGCGGGTCTCGACGAGACCTGCGTCGCGCAGCGCGGCGATCGCCTCGCGCAAGGTGTTGCGCGAGATCGCGAGCCGTTCGGCGAGGTCACGCTCGGGTGGGAGCTGTTCGCCGACGACGAAGACACCGAGCCGGATCGCGGTGGCGAGCTGCTCGACGGTGGTCTCGAAGACGTTTCCGACGGCGGGGCGCAGCACGGCATCCGGCAGCCGCATCAGCGGCGGCGACGGCTGCTCCGGGGTCACGGGAGCGAGGATAGCGGCGCAATGGTCCTTGTGTGAACCTTTGACCGCGACTCGGCGGTCAGCGACGGCTGCGACCCCCCGCGAGGGCGTGGCCGAGCACCGTGGCCACGCCGTCGCGGTCGTTGTCCGGGCAGGTGTGGGTCGTCGCGGCCAGGACGTCCGGGTGTCCGCTCTCGACCGCGAAGGAGGTCCCCGCCCACCGCAGCATCGGCAGGTCGTTGGGCATGTCCCCGAAGGCCCAGACCTCGGCCGCGTCGATGCCGCGGGCCGAACACCACCGGGCCAGCCCGGCTGCCTTGGTCGTGCCCGGCGCCGAGATCTCGGCCAGGTTGGCGACCCCCGAGTAGGCGACGTGGCCGCGTGCACCGACGACGGTCTCGACCGCGGCGATGAAGTCCGGGCCTCCCGCGCCGTCCGGTGCCACGACGAGCAGCTTGCCCGTGGGGTCCTCGTCGAGGTCGGGGACGTCGGCGAGCGCCTCGACGACGGTGACCGCGTCGTCGTCGCCCGGGTGCGGGGAGAGGAAGCTCGCCTCGACCGCCATGCCGGTGCGCCGTTCCAGGGCCAGCCCGGCCAGGGGGAAGGCTGCCCGCAGGTCGGCGACGAGCGGCAGGAGGTCGGCTCCCGCGAAGCAGCCGGTGGACGTCACCTCGCCACGGGCGAGGTCGACGACGAACGCGCCGTTGCCGGCGATGACGACCCCGTGCGACCCGACCGCATCGGCCAGGGGGTCGACCCACCGGGGCGGCCTGGCCGTGACGAACAGCACCGACGTGCCCGCCCGCTCGACGTCCGCCAGGACCTGCCTCGTGCGTGAGGAGATGCTGCCGTCACTGCGCAGCAGCGTTCCGTCCAGGTCGGTGGCGACGACCCGGGGCAGGACGCTCGGCCAGGTCACGCGAGGCGGGTCATCCAGCCGTGGGTGTCCTCGGCGCGGCCGTACTGGATGTCCAGCAGCGCCGTGCGGATGGCCTTGGTGACCTCACCGCCACCCTCGCCGGCGGTCGACGGGGCCGAGCCACCCTCCCAGCGCAGCTCGCCGACGGGGGTGATGACGGCGGCCGTCCCGCACGCGAACACCTCGCTGATCTCGCCGCTGGCGACGCCGTCCTTCCACTCCTGGATGGGGATGCGGCGTTCCTGGGGCGTCAGGCCCAGCGACGTCGCGAGCTCGAGGATGGAGCTGCGGGTGATGCCCTCGAGGATCGACCCGGTGAGCTCGGGGGTCACGAGGTGGTTGTCGCGGGTGACGAAGAACAGGTTCATCCCCCCGAGCTCCTCGATGTAGGTCTGGGTCGAGGAGTCGAGGAAGACCGCCTGGTCACAGCCGTTCTCGATGCCCTCGAGCTGCCCGGCCAGTGACGAGGCGTAGTTGCCACCCGCCTTCGCGGCTCCGGTGCCCCCTGCGCCCGCGCGGGCGTAGTGCTGCGAGATCCACAACGTCACCGGCTTCAGACCACCGGGGAAGTACGCACCCGCCGGGGAGGCGATCAGGCAGTACGTGGCCTCGTCGGCGGGACGCACCCCGAGGAAGGGCTCGCTCGCGAAGGTGAAGGGCCGCAGGTACAGGCTCGTCTCCCCCGTGCCGGCCGGCGGCACCCAGGGCTCGTCGACGGCGATCAGGGCCCGCAGGGACTCGACGAAGTCCTCGGTCGGCAGCTCGGGCAGGGCGATGCGGCGGGCGCTGCGCTGCATCCGCTCGGCGTTGGCCTCGGGGCGGAAGGACCACACCGAGCCGTCAGCGTGTCGGTAGGCCTTCAGGCCCTCGAAGATCTCCTGCGCGTAGTGCAGCACGGCCGCACTCGGCATGAGCTGGATCGGGCCGTAGGGCTCGACGCGACCCTCGCCCCAGCCGCCGTCCTTGGTCCACACCGCGCGCACCATGTGGTCGGTGAAGTGGACCCCGAACCCCGGGTTGGCGTGGATCTGCGCACGTCGCTCGGCACTCGCCGGGGAGGGGTTGCGGTGCAGGTCGAAGGTCAAGCTCATGGGACTCGTGGTCCTTTCCTCGGGGAGCGACGGTGCTACCCGCGAAGGTTACTCGTGCCCGGACCTCGTCACAGTCGGGCGGCGATGGCGTCACCGACGACGTGCGTCGGGCGAGGTGCGGTGCCGCGCTCGGCGAGGTCAGCGGCCACGGCTGCCTCGACGCGCTCGGCCTCGGCCGTGCGCCCGAGGTGAGCCAGCAGCATCCCCACCGACATGATCGTCGCGGTCGGGTCGGCCTTGGCCTGCCCTGCGATGTCGGGCGCCGAGCCGTGGACCGGCTCGAACATGCTCGGGTAGCGGCCCTCGGGGTTGATGTTGCCGCTGGCTGCGAGCCCGATGCCGCCCGCGATGGCCGCGGCGATGTCGGTGATGATGTCGCCGAAGAGGTTGTCGGTGACGATGACGTCGAAGCGGCCGGGGTCGGTCGCCAGGAAGATCGTCGCGGCATCCACGTGCTGGTACGCCGTCTCGACCTCGGGGAACTCCGCGCCCACCTCGTCGACCGTGCGACGCCAGAGATGACCGGCGTGGGTGAGCACGTTGTGCTTGTGCACCAGGGTGAGGTGCTTGCGGGGGCGGGCCTGGGCGCGGGCGAAGGCGTCACGCACGACGCGCTCGACCCCGAAGCGGGTGTTGACGCTGACCTCGGTGGCGATCTCGTTCGCGGTGCCCGTGCGCAGCGACCCGCCGTTGCCGACGTACGGGCCCTCGGTGCCCTCGCGCACCACGACGAAGTCGATGCCGTTCGGGGCCACCCGCTCGACGGCCAGCGGGCTCTCGACGCCCGGGTAGAGACGAGCGGGGCGCAGGTTGACGTAGTGCTCCAGGGCGAAGCGCAGCGGGAGCAGCACCCCGCGCTCGAGGACGCCGCTCGGCACGGTGGGGTCGCCGATCGCCCCGAGCAGGATCGCGTCGTGGCCCTTCAGCTCCTCGAGCACCGAGTCGGGCAGGGTCTCACCGGTGGCGTGCCAGCGTCGGGCACCGAGGTCGTACTCGGTGGTCGAGACCTTCGGGCCGTCCGCACCGACGACGGCATCGAGGGCCTTCAGGCCCTCAGCGACCACCTCGGGGCCGATGCCGTCTCCGCCGATGACGGCGATGTCAAGGGTCTGGGTGTCACGCTCGCTCATGCCGCCAGCCTAAGGATCGATACCGGCATGCGGACGGTCGTCCCAGAGCGTGGAAAGGCCCGCGACGGGAACGGCGCGCCCGCCGACCGGCGGGTCCCCACGGACCCGGGCACGACAAAGGCCCCGGACCGGACGGTCGGGGGCCTTGGCGTGGTGAGCGACTCAGTCGTCGCTGTGACCCTGGTCGCGCAGGTCCATGGACTCCTGGAGCGCCTGGCGCGCCAGCGTGGCCTCGTCGAGGGTGCTGTTCTCATTCATCGGTGTCGGGCCCTTTCTCGGCGCGGCGGACAGGTTCGTCCCTTCGAGAGTAGGGAGATGCCGGCAGGGCGGCTCCGCCCTCTCACCATCCGGACGTTGCAGCGACGAGACCCTGATCACACTGAGGCTCAGGCTGACGCTTTCCGCTGCCCAAAGACCTGCATACACGTGATTCCGAAGGTTGCATGACGGCATCCGCACCCTGCCTCCACGGCATCCCTGCGCGACTCCCCCAGCTCCGTACCCTCCCCGAACGCAGAAGTTCGGATGGCACGCAG
>NZ_DAORSO010000066.1:0-5161 GCF_035443565.1 Ornithinibacter sp.
GCACGTCGACGATCGTCGGCCCGGCCGGCAGCACCCGGTTCTCGACCCGCAGGTGCGGCACACCACCGGGGATGTCGTAGATCGGCCGGTTCCAGCGGTAGACGGTGCCGTTGTGCAGGCGCAGCTCGGCGAGCTCGGGCGCCTCGCCGGCCTCGAGCTTGGCCATCGGGTCCTCGTCCGTGGTCTCCGCGAGCAGCGTCGGGAAGTAGCGGACGTTCTCCTCGAACAGGTCGAAGATCGAGGTGATCCACCGCTCGCCGAAGAACACCCGCGGGCGCACCCCTTGGTTCTTCAGCTCGATCGGGCGGGTGTCGGTGGCCTGCTTGAACAGCTCGATGCGGGTCTCGGCGTGCAGGCGCTTGCCGAAGAAGAAGGGCGAGTTGGCCGCGAGGGCCACCTGCGGGGCGCACAGTGCCTGGGCCGCGTTCCAGTGGGCCGCGAACTCCGACGGCGTGACCTGGAGGTGGAGCTGGACCGACGTGCAGGCCGACTCGGGGGCGATGGAGTCACAGTACGTGGCGACCCGCTCGCCGGAGGGGCCCTCGATGTCGAGGTAGATGTCCTCGCCGCGGGCGACGAAGATCGAGTCGTTGAGGGCGGTGTAGCGGTTGTTGCGGCTGATCCACTCGCCCTCGTAGTGCTCGGGCATGATCGTCGGCAGGATGCCGATGGCGACGATCTTCGAGCCGACCTCCTGGGCCTTGGCCGCAGCCCGGTTCAGGCTCGCGCGCAGCTCGGTCTCGAGCTCGAGCGCGGAGTCACCGGGCAGGGGCCGCGGCGGGACGTTGAGCTCGATGTTGTACTGCGCGAGCTCGGTCTGGTAGTCCTCGTCCGCGATGGCCGCGAGCACCTCGGCATTGTGGAAGTGCGGCTGCATGTCGGCGTCGACGAGGTTGAGCTCGATCTCGAGGCCGGTCATCGGCCTGTCGAACTCGAAGGAGCTCGTGTTGAGCATCTTCTCGAACACGTCAAGGTTCTGGCGCACCTTCTCGCGGTAGCGCTGCCGCTCCTCGCGGCTGTAACTCTGCGACGAAACCTCTGCTCCCATGGCGTCACCCAACCACGTCCTGAGCTCATGCGGTACCCGGAACCCGCGTTTCGGTCACACGGCCTGTCAGACCCACCTCCTAGCGTGTGAGACATGCGGCTGATCCACACCTCCGACTGGCACCTGGGGCGTTCGTTCCACCAGGTGGGGCTCCTCGGCGCCCAGGCCTCCTACCTCGACCACCTGGTCGACGTGGTGCGTCGCGAGAAGGTCGACGCGGTGCTCGTCAGCGGCGACGTCTACGACCGGGCGATGCCCGCGCCCGACACCGTGGCCCTGCTGTCGCAGGCGCTCCAGCGGCTGGTCGACGCCGGCGCCCAGGTGATCATCAGCAGCGGCAACCACGACTCGGCGGCCCGCCTGGGCTTCGGCGCCGGGCTGTTGGAGCGCACCGGCGTGCACCTGCGCACCTCGCTCGCCGACGTCGCCCGCCCGGTCCTGCTCGCCGGGGCCGCGGTCTACCCCCTGCCCTACCTCGAGCCCTCGCTGGCCGCCGACGCCCTCGGGGCGACGGAGCGCACCCACGCCGGGGTGTTGCGGGCAGCCATGGATGCCGTGCGGGCGGATGCCGCTGCGCGTCCGGGTGTGCCGGTGGTCGCCATGGCGCACGCCTTCGTCTCCGGCGGGGTGGGCAGCGAGTCCGAGCGGGACATCTCGGTCGGTGGCGTCTCCGCAGTGCCGCCCACGGTGTTCGCCGGGGCGCACTACGCCGCCCTGGGGCACCTGCACGGGGCCCAGCAGGTCGCGCCCGGGGTGCGCTACAGCGGTTCACCCGTGGCGATGTCGTTCTCCGAGGTCAACCATCGCAAGGTCAGCCTGCTCGTCGACCTCGATGGCCGGTCGGTGTCGGTCGAGTCCGTCGAGGCACCGGTCGAGCGGCCGCTCGCCGTGCTGCGCGGAACGCTCGAGGAGGTGCTCGCCGACCCCCGCCACCGCGCGGCCGAGAGTGCGTGGTGCCAGGTGACCCTCACCGACTCCATCCGGCCGCTGGGGGCGATGGACCAGGTGCACCGCCGCTTCCCGCACACCCTCGAGCTGCGCTTCGACCCTCAGGGACTGGCCGTGCCGCTGCGGCCCTATGCCGCCCGCGCCGCGAGCCGCTCCGACCTCGACGTGTGCTGCGACTTCCTCGAGCACGTGCGCGGCGGTCGTGCGGCCAGTGAGCAGGAGCGTGAACTGCTCGCCCAGGCGGTCGAGGAGTCGCGACTGGCGCGGCGGGCCCGTGACGACGAAGGGGTGGCCGGCCCCGCCGCCGACGCGGCGCGCACGGTGGGTGCGGCATGAGGGTGCACCGGCTCGAGATCGAGGCGATGGGGCCATTCGCCGACCCCGTGTCCATCGACGTCGACGCGTTGTCCGCGGACGGGCTCTTCCTCATCCACGGTCCGACCGGGTCGGGCAAGACCAGCCTGCTCGACGCCATCTGCTTCGCGTTGTACGCCGACGTACCGGGCACTCGCTCAAAGCGCGGGCTGCGCTCGGACCACGCCGCTGCGGATGCCGTCCCGCGCGTCACGCTCGAGCTCACCGCGGGTGGTCGGCGGCTTCGCATCACGCGCTCCCCCGAGTTCGCCCGGCCCAAGAGGCGCGGTACGGGCACGGTGTCGGTCCAGGCCATGGTGACCCTCGAGGAGCACCTCGACGGCCGGTGGCAGTCCCTCAGCACCCGCAACGACGAAGTGGCCGACGTCGTCAAGGACGTCCTCGGCATGGGGATGACGCAGTTCTCCAAGGTGGTGCTGCTGCCCCAGGGCGAGTTCGCCGCCTTCCTGCGTTCCTCCCCCGAGGACCGTCGGGAGGTCCTGGAGCGACTGTTCGACATCAGCGCCTTCAGCGACGTGGAGGCTTGGCTCGCCCAGGCCCGTCGGGACGCCAGGGAAGAGCTCGACACCGCCCGCAGCACCTTGGCCACCGGGCTGGCCCGGGTCGAGGACGTCCTGGCGGAGCTCGGCGAACCGCTGACCTCAACCCCCGATGAGCCACTGCCCTGGGACCCTGCGGTGGGGCCACTGCTGACCGAGGTCGTGCGTGAGCTGGACGCCCGAGTGACCGCGACGATGACCGCCTTCGACGCTGCCTCGAGCGCTGAGCGTGCCGCTGCGGAGTCGTTGGCGGCCGGTCGCGCCTCCGCGGCCCTGCGCGAGCGCGGAGCTCGGGCCCGCACCAGGCTCGAGGAGCTGGCGGCGAACGCCTCCGCGCACGAGCAGCGCACCCGTGACCTGGATGCCGCTGAGCGGGCCGCCACCGTGGCCGGCCACCTGGCGGCCGCCGACCGCGCGCAGGACGAGGTGCAGGTCGCGCGAGCGGCAGTCGAGTCCACCGGACGAGCCCTCGCCCCGAGTCCCCTCGCGCAGGCGAATGACGCCGAGGTCGACGCCGCGCTGGAGCAGGTGCGCGACCTCGACGCCACCGTGACCGAGCTCGCCCGGCACGAGCAGGACGCGGCTGCGCGGTCGGCCCGGCGGGCCCTGCTGCGCTCCCGCCTCGCCGACGCCGAGGGCCAGCACGCGGCGGCTCAGGCCAGCGTGCTTGCGGCCCAGGCCGAGGCCGATGGCCTGACCGAACAGGTCGACCTGCGCGCCGCCGGTGCAGCCCGGATCGCCGAGCTCGAGCTTCTCGTCGCCACCACCGCCGAGCGCCTGGCCCTGGTCGACGCCGCCGAGGACGACCACCGTCGGGCAGCCGAGCTGGCACCGCGCCGGAGCAGCCTGCACGAGGCCCTGCTCGATGCCCGAACCGAGCTGCTCGACCTGCGTCAGCGCCGGCTCGACGGCATGGCTGCCGAGCTGGCCGCCGGCCTCGCCGACGGCGATCCGTGCCCGGTGTGCGGCGGCGCTGAGCACCCCCACCTCGCCGTCGCCACCGACCCCGTCTCGGGTGACCAGATCACGGCTGCCGAGCACCGGGTCGACCAGGCTCGCAGCCTGCTGACCGCCATCGAGCGCGAGATCGAGGTGCTCACCGCCTCGGCCGCGTCCCGGCTCGCAGGTCTGCAGGGCGCGACCCGAGCCTCGCTGGAGACGAAGCAGTCGCAGCGCCGCGCCGAGCTCGCGGCAGCGCACGCCGACGCGCAGGAACACTCGGTGCTCCTCGCCCGCCTCGCCGCGGTCCGCGCCGCTCTGCAGACCCACGAGGACACGCTCACGACCCTGCTGGCGCAGACGAGGTCGACGACGGCCGTCCTCGGCGAGCTCGACGACCAGGATGCCGCCTCGGCAACGCGCGCCGAGGAGCTTCGCGCAGCCCACGAGCTGTGCCCCTGCCACGGTGGTGGCACGGGAGCACACGCAGCCTTCGCCCGGCTGCTCGGCGACCACCGCGCAGCCCGCACGTCGCTCGCCGAGTCCGTCACCCGGGCGGCAGTGGCCTCGGAGGTCGTCGATGACGCGCTCACCACCGCGGGGTTGCGCGACACCGCGCACGTGCGGGCGGCCCTGCGTCCGGCGGCGGAGGTGGCGGCCCTGCGTGTCGAGGTCGCGCACCACGAGGAGGAGTCGGCCGCCGCGCGAGCCACCCTCGACGATCCGCAGGTCGCTGCGGCGCTCTGCGGTGACGAGATCGACATCGAGGCCCTGCGCGAGGCGGAAGCCGCAGCCCGAGCAGCCCTGCTCCAGGCCCAGACGACCCGTGACGACGCGGCCCGCGGGTTGCGCCTGCTCGAACGCATTGTCCCCGAGGTCCTCGCGGCCGGAGCCGCCGTGTCCACCGCGCAGGACCACGACCAGCGCGTGCGCGACCTCGCCGACACGACGAGTGGCACCGGGCCGGAGAACACGCTGCGCATGCGCCTCACGTCGTACGTGCTCGCGTCCCGACTCGAGAAGGTCGCGGCCCTGGCCAACGAACGGCTCGCCGTCATGGGCGGGGGTCGCTACCTGCTGGAGCACTCCGACGAGCGGGCCGCCCGGGGTGCTCGCTCGGGGCTCGGCCTGCGCGTGCTCGACCAGTGGACCGGGCGGGTGCGTGACACCGCGACCCTCTCCGGCGGTGAGTCGTTCATGGCCTCGCTGGCCCTGGCGCTCGGTCTGGCCGACGCCGTGCGCGAGGAGGCCGGTGGTTTCGACCTCGGCACCCTGTTCATCGACGAGGGCTTCGGCAGCCTCGACGACGACA
>NZ_DAORSO010000066.1:5261-13269 GCF_035443565.1 Ornithinibacter sp.
TTCGACCTCGGCACCCTGTTCATCGACGAGGGCTTCGGCAGCCTCGACGACGACAGCCTGGAACAGGTGCTGACCGTGCTCGACGGGCTGCGGGCGGGCGGGCGCGCGGTCGGCGTCGTGAGCCACGTCGCCGACCTGCGCAGCCGGATCACCCACCAGGCGGTGGTCCACAAGCACGCGTCGGGCAGCACGGTCGACGTCCGGGTGGGAACCCGCAGCGACCAACCGGCCGCCTGACCACTACTCCCCACCCGGCCGCCTGCCCCTACTCCTCGAACGCCTCCGGCGGCGGGCAGGAACACACCAGGTGCCGGTCGCCGTACGCGCCGTCGATCCGGCGCACCGGAGGCCAGTACTTGGAGGTCGGGTCGACCCCCTCCGGAAAGGCGGCCGTCCGGCGGTCGTACCCGTGGTCCCAGTCGCCGGCGATGGCTTCAGCCGTGTGGGGCGCCCCCCGCAGCACGCTGTCCGCCGCGGCGACGGCTCCCGAGCCGACCTCGTCGATCTCCCGGCGGATCTGGATCATGGTGTCGCAGAACCGGTCGAGCTCGGCGAGATCCTCACTCTCCGTCGGCTCGACCATGAGGGTGCCAGCCACGGGGAACGACATCGTCGGGGCGTGGAAGCCGTAGTCGATCAGTCGCTTGGCGACGTCGTCGACGCTGACTCCCGTGTCCTTGGTGATGCCACGCAGGTCGAGGATGCACTCGTGGGCGACCAGCCCGTCGGTGCCCGAGTACAGCACCGGGTAGTGCTCACGCAGTCGGGCGGCCACGTAGTTGGCGTTGAGCACCGCCACCTCGGTGGCGCGACGCAACCCCGCCCCGCCCATGAGGCGCACGTACGCCCACGAGATGGGCAGGATGCTCGCCGAGCCGTAGGGGGCAGCAGACACCGGGCCCACGCCGTCGGTCGGGCCGGCCAGCTCGTCGAGCGGGTGGTTGGGCAGGTGCGGCGCCAGGTGGGCGCGCACGCCGACCGGACCGACACCGGGCCCGCCGCCACCGTGCGGGATGCAGAACGTCTTGTGCAGGTTCAGGTGCGAGACGTCGGCACCGAACTTCCCCGGACGGGCGACGCCGACAAGGGCGTTGAGGTTGGCACCGTCGACGTAGACCTGACCGCCAGCGTCGTGGACCATCGCGCACAGGTCGGTGATGGTGTCCTCGAAGACCCCGTGGGTCGACGGATAGGTGACCATGATCGCCGCGAGGGTCTCACGGTGCGCCTCGACCTTGGCCTTGAGGTCGTCCATGTCGACGTTGCCGGTGATCGGGTCGGTCTTCACGACGACGACCTTCAGGCCCGCCATGACCGCACTGGCCGCGTTGGTGCCGTGGGCGCTGGCCGGGATGAGGCACACGGTGCGCTCGTCGTCGCCCCGCGAGCGGTGGTAGGCCGCGATCGCGAGCAGCCCCGCGAGCTCACCCTGTGAGCCGGCGTTGGGCTGGAGGGAGACCGCGTCGTAGCCGGTGATGTCGCACAGCCAGCCACTCAGCTGGTCGACGAGGCCACGGATGCCGCGGGTCTGCTCGTGCGGCGCGAAGGGGTGGACCTCGGCGAACTCGGGCCAGGTCACCGCGACCATCTCGGTCGTGGCGTTGAGCTTCATCGTGCACGACCCCAGCGGGATCATCCCGCGGTCGAGGGCGAAGTCGCGGTCGGACAACCGCCGCAGGTACCGCAGCATCGACGTCTCGCTGTGGTGGGTCGAGAACACGGGGTGGGTGAGGTAGTCGCTCGTGCGGGCCAGGGCCTGGTCCCACTGCGGCGTCGCGATGTCCACCTGCTCCGGCGCAGCGACGCCGAAGGCCTTGGCCACCCGGTGCAGGTCGACCAGTCCAGTCGTCTCGTCGACGCTGAGCTGGACGGTGTCGGCGTCGTGCAGCCAGAGGTTCACGCCGGCTGCCAGGGCCGCGTCGACCACCTCACGGGCCCGCCCCGGGACGTGCACCCGCAGCGTGTCGAAGATCGGCCCCTCGGCCACGTCGACGCCACCGTCACGAAGGGCGCCACGCAGGGCCTCGGCGTGGGCGTGGACACCGAGCGCGATGGCTCGCAGACCCGCAGGGCCGTGGTAGACCGCGTACATGCTGGCCATGACGGCGAGCAGCACC
The DNA here is from genome assembly GCF_035443565.1 of Ornithinibacter sp. Lineage (NCBI taxonomy): Bacteria > Bacillati > Actinomycetota > Actinomycetes > Micrococcales > Intrasporangiaceae > Ornithinibacter > Ornithinibacter sp. The sequence continues at coordinate 7,379 of NZ_DAORSO010000066.1, forward strand.
TGCGCCGTGCAGATGTTCGACGTCGCCTTCTCGCGGCGGATGTGCTGCTCGCGCGTCTGCAGGGCGAGCCGGTAGGCAGGGGCGCCCACGGCGTCGACCGAGACCCCGACCAGGCGCCCGGGCATGGTGCGCTCCAGGCCGGGGCGCACGCTCATGTACCCGGCGTGGGGGCCACCGAAGCCCATCGCGACGCCGAAGCGCTGGCTCGTGCCGACGGCGACGTCGGCCCCCCACTCCCCCGGCGGCGTCGCCAGCGTCAGGGCGAGCAGGTCGGCGCTCGCGGTGACGAGCGCGCCCACCTCGTGGGCCGCCGCGGTCAGGGCCGACAGGTCGTGGAGGATGCCGTCCATCGCGGGGTACTGCACCAGGACGCCGAACACCTCGGCGCCGCCAGCGGCATCCCGAAGGCCTTCGGTGCTGGTGACACCCGAGAGGTCGGCGACGACCACCGGGATCTGCAGGGGAACGGCCCGGGTGCGAACGACACCCAGCGTCTGCGGGAAGACCTCGGTGTCGACGAGGAGCACGGCATCCGCCGGCGCCTTCGAGGATCGCCGCATGAGCGTCATCGCCTCGGCCGCCGCGGTCGCTTCGTCGAGCAGCGACGCACCGGCGATCGGGAGACCGGTGAGGTCGCTGACGACGGTCTGGAAGTTCAGCAGCGCCTCGAGCCGGCCCTGCGAGATCTCCGGCTGGTAGGGCGTGTAGGCGGTGTACCAGGCCGGGTTCTCGAGCACGTTGCGCGCGATGACCGCCGGGGTGTGGGTGCCGTAGTACCCGAGCCCGATCATCGAGGTGACCCGTCGGTTGCGGGCCGCGACCTCGCGCAGCTCGGCGACCACCGCGGCCTCGGACGCCGCGGGCTCGATGTCGAGCGCCTCGAGAGCGCGGATGCCGTCCGGCACCGCGGCATCCAGCAGGTCGTCGAGGGAGGTGCGGCCGACGACGGAGAGCATCGTCGCGATGTCCTCGTCACGGGGGCCGATGTGGCGACCGGCGAAGGCGGGCAGGTCGGCTGAGGTGGTGCTCATGGCGCTCCTGGGGCAGACGGCAAGGACGTCTCCCCCTCTGTCACCACCGGGGTGGCCGGTGAGCTCCAGAGGTGCCTGTCCCGTGTGGTCCCTTGCGCCTGAGAGGTTCCGGGGAGGTTTGCCCCTTCGGCGCCTCGTCAACAGCGACGAGGACTCTCCCACACGGTGTGAGCGGCACGGTCAACGTACCACCGCCGCACCCTTCCCACCCCTGGTGCGTGACACACCTGCCGAGCGGCGTGTCACGTGGCACGCGGTACGCGGCGGAAAAGTCGGGACGTGCCTCAGGCCAGGCGCTGGGCGCGGCGGGCGCCGAGCTCGTCACCGGGCCGGGGCGCGGCGGCGACGTCGTGCTCGGCCCGCTCACTGGGCAGGCTGGCGAGCTCGCCCTCGACCTCACGCCAGACCTTGCCGACGGCGATGCCGAAGACTCCCTGACCGCCCTGCAGCAGGTCGATGACCTCGTCGTTGGAGGTGCACTCGTAGACCGAGGCCCCGTCGCTCATCAAGGTGATCTGCGCGAGGTCGTCGACGCCCCGGGAGCGGAGCACGCTGATGGCGATCCGGATCTGCTGCAACGAGACACCGGTGTCGAGCAGCCTCTTGACGATCTTGAGCACGAGGATGTCGCGGAAGCCGTAGAGGCGCTGGGTCCCGGAGCCGCCCGCGGCTCGAACCGAGGGCTCCAGCAGACCGGTGCGCGCCCAGTAGTCGAGCTGACGGTAGGTGATGCCGGCCGCCCGGCACGCGGTGGGCCCGCGGTAACCGATCTCGTCGTCGAGCTCGGGGAGGTCGTCGGCGAACAGCACGCCCTGTGCAGGGACGGGACTGGCCCCGGACTCTCGCGCTTCTCCTGTGGAGACCACGCCTTACCTCCTCGACTCGTCTTCGCAGACGACTGTACGCGCCGAAATGACATCAGTGTCACCCTCGCAGTCACGGATGTGACAGGTGTGACGGTAGGGGCAGGTGTGACTCAGGTCAACGACCGCTGCTCGAGCGTGCTCCCCGGGCGTGTCGCGAGGAAGCGCTCGTCGCTGCGCTCAGCTCTCGCCCTCGGTGTCGAAGTCATCGGCCGAGACGTGGTCGAGGAAGGCCTTGAACTTCTCCACCTCGTCGTCCTCCGTCTGGGCCATCTCGATGCCCGCCTCGTCGAGGAGGTCCTCCTCGGCGACGATCTCGGCACCAGCACGCAGCGCCAGGGCGATCGCGTCCGAGGACCGCGACTCGATGTCGGTGCCGCCCGCCTGGGCGCCACCGTCGAGGTCGAGCACGGCGTGGAAGACCCCGTCCTTGAGGGCGACGATGCGCACCCGGGTCAGGGTGTGACCGAGCTCGTCGATGACGTTGCGCAGCAGGTCGTGGGTGAGGGGCCGCGGCGGAACGACTCCCTGTTGGGCGTAGGCGATCGCGGTCGCCTCGGCGGCACCGATCCAGATCGGCAGGTAACGGTCGCCGTCACGCTCTCGCAGGAGCACGATCGGCTGGTTGGTGGGCATCTCCACACGGACTCCGAGCACGTCCAAGACCTTCACCCTGCCACCGTACCTCCCCCGACGGTCAGTGGCCCTCGGCCAGACCGCCGCGCACCAGGGCCGCGTGCAACCTCAGGCAGAGGTGGGCCACCTCGGCAGCGCTGCGCGTGGCATCCTGCCCCCGCCGCGCACCGACGACCTGCTCGACCAGCCCGACCTCGCGATCGGCAGCCGCCCGGAACCCGCGCAGGTGACGAGGCTCGACGCCGTACCCGGCCAGGCCCGCGGCCGCATGGGCGACAGCTAGGTCCGCCTCGTCGTGCAGCCCATCGGAGCCGGGCCGCAGCAGGCCGTGGGTCACGAGGTCGGCGACGGCCGCCGGCGCCAGCCCGGTCGCCCCGGCCAGTTCCGCGGGCGTGAGGCGCAGCGTCGTGCCGACGGCGAGCTCCGAGACCTCCGGGACGTCGGGGTCGGGAGGGAGGTCCGGAGCCGCTGGTCGACCGCCATGCCCCGGAGCCAGGGTCAGGCCGCGGTCCAACGCGTCGAGGTTGTCCTTGATGACGCGCAGCGGCCAGAACCGGTCACGCTGGGCCCGCAGGACGTACCGCAACCGCTCCACGTCGCCGTCGGTGAACTTCCGGTACCCGGATGCCGTACGGGAGGGAGTGACCAGCCCCTCGGCCTCGAGGAAACGGACCTTGGAGATCGTGACGTCGGGAAACTCGTCCGCCAACGCCCGAACCACCGCCCCGACCGTGAGGAGGCGAGGGGGCGCCGACTCGGCCACGGGTGGGTCAGGCCTGGCTCGCGTAGAAGACGAGGCGGAACTTGCCGATCTGGACCTCGTCACCCGTCGTCAGGGTGGCCGCCTCGACGAGCTCGCGGTTGACGTAGGTGCCGTTGAGCGAGCCGACGTCGCGCACGACGAATCCCTCGGGCGTGCGCCGGAAGATCGCGTGACGACGCGAGACGGTCACGTCGTCGAGGAAGATGTCGCTGTCGGGGTGACGCCCGGAGACGACCTCGTCGTCATCGAGCAGGAACCGGGCACCGGTGTTGGGCCCGCGCAGCACGACGAGCAGGGCCGTCCCGGGCCGCAGCGCCTCGACGGTGGCGAGATCGGCCTTCGTGAGGACGTGCTCGCTCTCGTGGACCGGCTCGCCGACACGCGCGCTCGTCTCCGCCTGTACCGCGGCCAGACGCATCGTCGTCGACTCGGGCACGGGGCCTCGACCCCCCACGGGCTCGTCACTCATGGACCATCCAGCCTCTCGTCGTCGTGAGTCCTTGCAGAGTGTCACACCCTAGATCAGGGTGTGACCGATGCCCACCCTCGGGGGCGGGCCATCTGGTCAGGACAACTGTGCGGTGTACGTCTCGACGTCCATCAGGGCGTCGGCGGCCGCGGGGTCGCTGGGCCGCAGCTCGTACATCCAGCCATCGCCGTAGGGGTCGGAGTTGACCAGTTCCGGGGTGGCGTCCAGCAGCTCGTTCACGGCGGTGATCTCACCGGAGACCGGGGCGTAGAGGTCGCTCACGGACTTCGTGGACTCCACCTCGCCGCAGGTGCCGCCGGCGGCAACGGTCTCGCCGACCGCCGGCAGGCTCACGTAGACGACGTCTCCGAGCGCCTCCTGCGCGAAGGAGGTGATGCCGACGCGCAGGGTGTCGCCGGTGCTGCTGACCCACTCGTGCTCAGCGGTGTAGCGCAGTCCGGCGGGGTACTCGAGGTCGCTCATGACTCTCCTAGGTGTGGCCCGCGAGCGGGAGTGATCAGGGGGTGGTGGTCGGTACGGGCCGAGCGTACTGAGGCGGGGCGAGGGTCAGCAACGCATCGACCACCACCTCGTCACGGATCTCGGTCTTGGTCTTGCCCTCGGCGCGGCGAACGGTGGCGGTCACACCGCCGGGGATCTCCATCGCACCGGCAAGGTCGTTTGCGGCCCCGATGGCGCGGATCGTGTACGGCGGGGCCACGACCTTCCCGGAGATGACGAGGTCACCGTCGCGCTCGGAGATCCACGTGTTCGCCACGACGCGCTCGTCGCCGACCTGGATGGCTTCGGCCCCGGCGGCCCGCAGCTCCTGGACGGTGTCGAGGATGATGGGGGCCGCGACGCCGCCGTCGACTCCGGTGATGGTGAGCACGATGCCGGGCCCCTTGGCCGGGGCGGTGCCGGCGAGGATGCCGAGGGCGTCGAGACGCTCCCGGGCGGCACGCTGGGCCTCCTCCCCGTTCGTGGACTGGCTCTGGAGCAGCTCCAGTGAGTTCTCCAGCCCTCGGATCTCGTCGGCCAGTCGGTCGCCGTCCTGGTCGACCCCCGCGAAGATGCGCACCAGTTCGTCCTCGCGCAGGTTCTCCAGCCCCTGGATGGAGGTCTGGCGCACCTGGGCGATGATCGCGAATCCCAGTGCGGCGGCCAGGACCATCGCGAGGACGTTCGCCCGGGTCGCGCGGGGTGAGCCGGCGCGCAGGAGGCGGCGCCACGCTCGAGGCGGATTCGCGGCCGGGCGTCCGCCTGACTCGGCCGGGCGTTCCCCGGACTCACCAGAGGGCTGCTCGCTCATGCGTTGAAGAGGTGGCGGCGGATCGACGCCACGTTGGAGAAGATGCGCACCCCGAGGACGACGACGACGCCGGTGGACAGCTGGGCCCCGACGCCGAGCTTGTCGCCCAGGAAGACGATGAAGGCCGCGACGACCACGTTGGACAGGAAGGAGACGACGAACACCTTGTCGTCGAAGATGCCGTCCAGGATGGCCCGCACGGCACCGAAGACCGCATCCAGTGCCGCGATGACGGCGATGGGTAGATAGGGCTGCAGCCACACGGGCACCGCGGGCTGAAGGAGCAGCCCGATGAGGATGCCGAGAGCCAGACCGATGGCGGGGATCACGACGAGCTCCTCTCAGGGGTGGCGGTGGATGACGCGGAGTCTCCAGTATCCCCCGTCCTCGCGTAGAGCAGGTTCAGACCCACCGCGGCGGGCACGGTCAGCTCCTTCGACACCTTGGTGTCGACCCGGACACCGAAGCTGCCCCGCAGGGTCGACAGGTAGCTGCCCCCCTCACCGTCGGCGAAGTCCGCAGGAAAGCGGGCCGGATCCCCGAGGGCGGTGATGAGGTAGGGCCGCGTCAGCGGACGGTTGTCGACGATGAGCGCCGGCCCGGCGAAGCGGATGGCCGACAGCGACGTGAGGCGGTTGCCGTTGATGCTGACGGCCTCGGCCCCGGCCTGCCAGAGGGCGTTGACGACGAAGCGAAGGTCCTTGGCGTAGACGCGGCCCTGTTCGGCCTCCGGGTTGTTGGGGTCGGCCTCGTCAGCACTCGACCCGGGGGCGTCGTCCATGGTGATGGTGAAGCCCGGGCCCTGCAGCTCGACGGC
>NZ_DAORSO010000067.1:0-11093 GCF_035443565.1 Ornithinibacter sp.
GAGGTGCGCCAGGCCGAGAGCCTGGACCTGCTCATTGCGCTCAACTCCGGGCTTCCCGGGATGGCTACCGTTCACGCCAACAGTGCCCGTGAGGCCGTCACGAAGATGTGCACCCTGCCACTGCTCGCGGGCGAGAACGTCTCGGCCCGGTTCGTCGTGCCGACCGTCGCCTCATCGATCGACATCGTCGTCCATGCGGCCCTCGAGCGTGACGGTCGACGCGTCGTGCGCGAGATTGCCGCCGTGCCCGGGCGCGTCGAGGGCGACGTCGTCGAGATCGCCGACCTCTTCGTCAGGCGTCACGGCGAGCTCCGGCGCGCTGAGGGCTTCCCGCCGCACGAGGAGCGGTTCGAACGCGCGGGCTACGACCTCTCCGCGCTGCTGGCACCGGGTGTGCCATGACCGGCTTGCTGCTCGGCCTGACCTTCGGCGTTGGGATCTTCCTCATCTGGTGGAGCCTCTGGGTGCCGACCCCGCGAGAGCCCAGGTCGGTCACCCGCGTCGGCCCCCTTGAGCGGCTGTCCGACGAGATCGTCCAGGCGGGGTTCACCGGACTCACGGTTCGCACACTGATCGCCGCGTGCGTCATCGCCTTCGTCCTCGTGCTGGCCTTCGTGCAGGCGGCCGTGGGGGTCCTACCGATCGCCGGCTGCTTCGCACTCATGGCCTCGTTTGCCCCCGTTGCCCTGGTGCGTCGGCGGGCCCGGATGCGGCGGGCTCGCCTGCGCGATCTGTGGCCGGATGCCGTCGACAACATCACGTCGGGGGTGCGGGCCGGGATGGCCCTGCCCGAGGCGTTGTCACAGCTGGGCACGCGCGGCCCGGATGAGCTGCGCGAGCCCTTTCTCGCCTTTGCCGATGACTACCGCCTGAGCGGGCGGTTCCACGACTGCCTCGACCGGCTCAAGGAGCGACTCAGCGACCCGGTCGGTGACCGCTTGGTCGAGAGCCTGCGCATTGCTCGAGAGGTGGGCGGCACTGATCTCGGGCACCTCCTGCGCACGCTGTCGGGCTTCCTGCGTGAAGACGCGCGCACGCGGGCCGAACTCGAGACGCGGCAGTCGTGGACCGTCAATGCCGCACGACTGGCCGTCGCCGCGCCGTGGCTCGTGCTCGCGATGCTGTCCACGAACCCGCAGTCGGTGCGCGCGTACGCCAGCGGGTTGGGGTTCGTGGTGCTGGCCGTCGGCGGCGCACTCACGGTGCTCGCGTACTGGTCGATGCTGCGCATCGGTCGCCTGCCCGAGGACGAGCGGGTGCTGCGGTGAGCGGTGTGGTGCGCTCGGGGGCGATCCTCGGCTTCCTCATGGGCTGTGGCCTCCTGCTCATCTGGGTAGGGCTGCCCCGACACCGCCGGCCCGGGCTCGCGGGACGAGTGGTCCCCTACCTGCGTGACACACCCAGACCGTCGAGACTGCTCGACACCGAGCGGGCGCCCAATGGGGCCCTTGCCGCCGTCACCGCCCCGATCGTCAAGGACCTCGGCGCCCTGGTCGAGCGGATCATGGGCGGCGCCGACTCGGTGCGACGACGGCAGTTGCGCGCAGGCGTGGCGGCCGACGTCGACCGGTTTCGTGCAGAGCAGGTGCTGTGGGGCGCTCTCGGTGCCGCGGTCGGAGGCCTCCTCGGTACCACGGCCTTCCTCGTGAGGGATGCCGGTGCCGTGACCGTGGTGATGATGACGCTCATCGGTGCCGGGGTCGGCATCACCGGTGCTGACTACAACCTCTCCCGTCGGGCCCAGCGCCGCGAGGCCCGCATGCTCATGGAGTTCCCCACCGTTGCCGAGCTCCTGGCCCTGGCGGTTGCCGCCGGTGAGGGCGCAGTCGGTGCCCTCGACCGGGTCTGCCGACTGTCCAGCGGCGAGCTGGCCGGCGAGCTGCGACGCTGCCTGGCTGATGCCCGCGCCGGTGCGAACCTGCCCACCGCGCTGCAAGGGCTCGCGGACCGCACCGGGCTGCCGAGCCTGCGCCGGTTCGTCGACGGCGTCGTCATCGCCGTCCAGCGCGGCACACCGTTGGCCGAGGTGCTGCGCGCGCAGGCGCAGGACGTCCGTGAGGAAGGTCGGCGGGGCCTGATGGAGGCGGGCGGTCGCAAGGAGATCGCGATGATGGTCCCGGTCGTGTTCCTCATCCTCCCCGTCACCGTGCTCTTCGCCGTGTTCCCCGGCTTCAGCTACTTCCAGTTCACGCTCTGACCCGATGGAAAGGACCGACCCCATGTCGATCACCCGCACCCTGTCCGCCCGCCTTGTCGTCGCCACCCATGTGCTCCTGACGCGCGCAGTCCGCAGATCGGAGCGAGGTGACGTGCCGGGCTGGGTGCTCATCACCCTCATGACCGCGGGCTTGGTCACGGCGCTGTGGGTCGTCGCCAAGGGACAGCTGGTCTCGATGTTCCAGAACGCCCTCTCCTCGGTGAAGGGCTGAGCTGTCGCGATGCCTCGGCACGACGAGCGGGGTGCAGCCGTGGCGGACTTCGTCATGGTGTCCGTGCTCGTCGTCATGCTCTTCCTCGCGGTGTTCCAACTCGGTCTGACGTTGCACACCCGCAACACCCTCATCTCGTGTGCGTCCGAGGGGGCTCGCCTGGGTGCGAGGCTGGATGCCGTTCCCGGACAGGGCGTCGCGCGTACCCAGTCGCTGATCAGCCAGTCACTGTCGCCGGAGTACGCACGTAAGGTCAGCGCTCGGGAGAGCGTCGTTGACGGGGTCCGGGTGGTTGAGGTGAGAGTCGTCGCGCCCATCCCGGTGCTCGGTCTGCTTGGTCCGAGCGATCGTCTCGACGTCGTCGGTCGCGCCTTCCTGGAGGCGCAGTGACCGACCACGTCCCCCGGCCAAGTGGCGGGCGCGTCCGCGACGAGAGGGGTGCCGCGGTCGTGGAGTTCATCGCCCTCGCCGTGCTGATGCTGATCCCGCTCATCTACCTCGTGATGATGATGGCCAGGCTCCAGGCGGGCTCGTTCGCCGTCAGCCAGGCCGCCCGGGAGGCGGGCCGGGCCTTCGTCACCGCGGAGAGCGGCAGCGACGCTGCGGGCCGGGCCCAGTCCGCGGCCAGGATCGCCTTCCTCGACCACTCCTTCGACGGCACGGGGAGGTTGTCGATCGCGTGTGACGGAACCCCGTGTCTGCGACCCGACGGGCGGGTGGAGACCACGGCAACCGTGCGGGTGCCGCTGCCGCTGATCCCCGCCTTCGCGCGCGAGGTCATCCCGATGTCGGTCCCGGTGTCGGCGACCCACCTGTCGACCGTGGACCGTTTCCGGGGCCTGCCGTGAGCGGCCTGGATCGACCTGTGGTGCCGGCCGGCCCAGCTCCGCGTCGGTCGCGGCAGGAAGACGGCTCGATCAGCATCTTCATCGTGGGCCTCACGGTCATCGCGATGATCCTCATCGCGGGGACGATCGCCGTCACCTCGGCTCACCTGTCCCGGATGCGGTTGCTCGACGTCGCTGACGGCGCAGCCCTCACCGCGGCCAACGGCTTGGACGACTCCGCCTACACCTCGGGGGTGAAGACCTCGGTGCCGCTGTCGAACGCGACGGTCCGCGAGCGCGCCGCCGGCTACGTCGCGAGCCGCCCAAGGCCCAACGGCATCCTCGCGTGGAGGCTCGGACCCGGCACGGGCACGCCCGACGGACGCACGGCAGTAGTCTCGCTCAGCGGTGAGGCAGAACTGCCGATGATAGGGGCCGTGCTGAGCGACCTCGGGGTGAGCATCCGCATCACCGTGCAGTCCAGCGCCCGCGCCGACCTCGAACCCTGAGACCTGGAACGCTGATGGCTGCTGTCGCAGACCCGTGCCCGCACGGTCACGGCCGGGGACTCGCGTAGGCTTGCTCACCGTGGCTGTCGACTTCTCCCAGGAGATCAAGGACCTCCGCACGACCATGGCGTCCGTGCGTGAGGTGACCGACCTGTCCAAGCTCGAGGCGACCATCGCCGACTTCGAGCAGCAGGCCTCAGACCCGAACCTGTGGGACGACCAGGAGAAGGCCCAGGTCGTGACCTCCGGGCTCTCGCGCGCCAAGGCCGAGCACGAGCGCGTCACGAACATGGACGCCCGCATCGACGACCTCCAGGCCCTGGTCGAGATGGGCCAGGAGGAGAACGACGCCGACACCCTCGCCGAGGCCGAGGTCGAGCTGGCCGTCGTGAAGAAGGCCGTCGGCGAGCTCGAGGTGCGCACCCTGCTCTCCGGCGAGTACGACGAACGGGCCGCAGTGGTCACCATCCGCGCCGGCGCCGGGGGAGTGGACGCCGCCGACTTCGCCGAGATGCTCATGCGCATGTACCTGCGCTGGGCCGAGCGCCACGGTTACCCCGTGAAGGTCCTCGACACCTCCTACGCCGAGGAGGCCGGCCTCAAGAGCGCCACCTTCGAGGTCGACGTGCCCTACGCCTACGGCAACCTCAGCGTCGAGGGCGGCACCCACCGCCTCGTGCGGATCAGCCCCTTCGACAACCAGGGCCGCCGCCAGACCAGCTTCGCCGCGGTCGAGGTCGTGCCGCTCATCGAGCAGACCGACACCATCGAGATCCCCGAGAACGAGCTCAAGGTCGACGTCTTCCGCTCCAGCGGCCCCGGCGGCCAGTCGGTCAACACCACCGACTCCGCCGTGCGCATGACGCACATTCCCACCGGGACCGTGGTCTCGATGCAGAACGAGAAGTCGCAGATCCAGAACCGCGCCGCCGCGCTGCGCGTCATGCAGTCGCGCCTGCTGCTGCTGAAGAAGGCCGAGGAGGCCGCCGAGCGCAAGGAGCTTGCCGGCGACGTCAAGGCCAGCTGGGGTGAGCAGATGCGCTCCTACGTCCTGCACCCGTACCAGATGGTCAAGGACCTGCGCACCGGACACGAGGTCGGCAACACCTCGAGCGTCTTCGACGGCGACATCGACGCCTTCATCGAGGCCGGCATCCGCTGGCAGATCGCCCAGGACAAGGCCGCAGCGCAGGGCTGACCCGTGACCGACCTCCGGTGGCCGGATGCCGCCCACGGTCTCGTCGAGCGCCTCCGGGCGCTCGCCGACGGCGAGTCGGTGACGCTCACGGCATCCGAGGACCACGCCCGCCCCACGCTGGTGCGCAAGGGGTGGTGGGGCGGTCTCGTGCCCGCCAAGCATGACGTCGTCGCGCCGTGGGTTCGGCTCGAGCGCGTCGAGGACCACCTGCGCGGGCACTGCGTGGGCGCGGCCGCCGCTGCCGGTGGCTATCCGCTCTCCCCGCAGGAGGATGCTGCGCTGCTCACCCTGGGTTGGCGCAGGCCCGGGCCCGGTGACGGTGAGCACTACGTGCGGTTCTGGCCCGACGACGTCCCGCAGGGTCCCTACCTTCCCCTCGACGACGCGCAACGGGCTGTCGACATGGTCACCGCGACGTTCGTGCAGGTGCTGACCGCTCCGAGGTGACCCGCCGAACCTCGGGAACCGCCCGTCATCCACCCTGCGTCGACCTATCCTGTTCCTCGGGGCAACCGCGCGCGCCGCTGCTGCCCGTCGTCCGATCGCACCCTGACCCTGAGGCCAACCCCCCGTCATGATCCGCTTCGAGAAGGTCACCAAGGTCTACCCGAGATCCACCCGGGCAGCCCTCGACAACGTCAGCGTCGACATCGACCGGGGCGAGTTCGTCTTCGTCGTGGGCCCCTCCGGCTCGGGCAAGTCCACCCTGCTGCGGCTGGCGCTGCGCGAGGAGGCCGCCACCGAGGGCACCGTCCTGGTCGCCGGCCACGACCTGAACTCCATGCCGATGCGGCAGGTGCCGAGGCTGCGCCGCGAGATGGGTGCGGTCTTCCAGGACTTCCGGCTCCTGCCGAACAAGACGGTCCACGAGAACGTCGCCTACGCCCTCCAGGTGATCGGCAAGCCGGGGCACGTCATCCGCCAGCTGGTCCCCGAGACCCTGGAGATGGTCGGCCTCGCCGGCAAGGAGAAGCGCTTCCCCCACCAGCTCTCCGGTGGTGAGCAGCAGCGCGTGGCGATCGCCCGCGCCGTGGTCAACCGCCCGCAGATCCTGCTGTGCGACGAGCCGACCGGCAACCTCGACCGTGCCATCAGCCTCGACATCGTCCGCCTGCTCGACCGGATCAACCGCACCGGCACGACGATCGTCATGGCGACCCACGACGCCGACATCGTCAACGACCTGCGCCGCCGCGTCCTCCAGCTCGAGGACGGTGTCGTCGTCCGCGACGAACAGCACGCCAGCTACTACCCCACCGCGGAGGTGTGAGCCGTGCAGCTGCGATTCCTGCTCTCCGAGGTCCGATCGGGCCTGCGCCGCAACCTGTCCATGGCGATCTCCGTCGTGCTCGTCACGATGGTCTCGATGTTCCTGCTCGGTCTCGGCATGCTCGCCCAGCGCCAGGCCGACACGATGAAGGGCTACTGGTACGACCGCATCCAGGTGTCGATCTACCTGTGCACCGAGAACTCGTTGCAGCCCAACTGTGAGGGCCGGGCCGTCACGGAAGCCCAGAAGACCGCCATCCAGGACCAGCTGAAGGCGCTGCCCGAGGTCAAGGAGGTCTTCTACGAGTCCGAGCAGGAGGCCTATGACCGGTTCAAGGAGCAGTTCCGCAACAGCCCGATCGCCGGGAACGTGCAGGTGGGCGACATCCCGCAGAGCCTGCGGGTGCAACTGAACGACCCCACGAAGTTCGACGTCGTGACCAGCCAGTTCGATGGTGCGCCGGGGGTCGCCACCGTCCAGGACCAGGAGAAGGTCCTCTCCAAGTTCTTCACGATCATCAACTACATCACCGCGTTCGCCGTGCTCCTCGCAGCCCTGATGGTGGCCTGTGCCGCCCTGCTCATGGCGACCACCATCAGACAGGCCGCGTTCATCAGGCGCCGGGAGATCGGCATCATGCGACTGGTCGGCGCCTCGAACTGGACGATCCGGATGCCGTTCATCGCCGAGATGGTGATCGTCTCGGTGCTGGGGGTGAGCTTGGCCGTCGGGTTGCTCGTGGCCCTCATGCAGTTCGTCTTCAACGAGGGAGCCAGCCAGATCGCGCTCAGCCAGGCGTTCATCGGCACCACCGACGTGTGGCTGCTCGCGCCGTGGATGGTGCTGGGGGTCACCACCGTGGCTGTCTTCACGAGCCTGGCCACGCTGCGTCGGTACCTGCGCGTGTGACCCCCGGTGGGCCCGCTCCGCGAGACCGCCCACCGATTCATCCCTCCAGATGCTCCCCTCAACGCGTGAAACGTGTTACCAATGGTGATCATGGGACTCAAGGACACTGAGGCGATCGTGCGCGCCCACAGCCGGACAGCGGCTGTGGGCGTAGCGCTGCTCTGCGCCGCAGCCCTGGGTGTCAGCTCGGCCACAGCGGTCCCGACGGCCCCGCTGCCGGGGTCGTCCACGGCATCCGACCCCGGTGCCGAGAAGCGCAAGGTCGACGCGCAGATCGAGAAGCTGCGCGAAGACCTCGAGGATTCCTCGGCTGAGCTCTCGAACGCGTACATCGCGCTCCAGCAGACCAAGGCGAAGCTGCCCGCCGCCCAGAGCGCCTTGGCCGAGGCCGAGTCGGCCGCCCTCGCCGCAGACCGGGCCAACACGCTGGCTGCCCAGGAGCTCGAAGCCGCCCGGGCCAGCGAGGCCAAGGCACAGGCCGAACTCGAGTCGACGACCAAGGAGGTCACGGCCGGGCGGTCCCGGGTGGCCCAGTTCGCCGCGCAGATCTACCAGGAGCAGGGTTTCGGCCAGCTCGACATGGCGCTGTCCAGCACCGACCCTCAGCAGTTCGCCGACCGGATCGCCCTCGTCGACACGGTGATGGACGTGCAGGGCGAGACCCTTGATCGCCTCGCGACCGAGAAGGCCAGCCTGACCGCGCTCGAGGACCACCTCTCGGCGCTGCGTGCCGACTCGGCCGCGAAGAAGAAGCGTGCCGAGGAAGCCCTCGCGGCGGCCGAGAGCGCTCGCGACTCCGCGGCCCGCGCCAAGGCCGACCTCGACGCCCTCGCCGCCCAGCAGACCAGCCAGGCCGCCGAGGTCGAGTCGCAGATCGCTGCCGACAAGGTTCGCCTCAGCGCCATGAAGGCCGAGCAGAGCCGGCTCAAGGCCGTCCTCGTGGCTCGCGCCGCCGAGGCGCAGCGCAAGGCGGCAGCCGCAGCCAAGGCAGAAGCCGCTCGGCGGGCCGCGGAGAAGAAGGCCGGGCTGGCCGCCCGGCCGTCAACCGGATCCGGCTCCTCCGGCTCCTCCGAGGGTGACGACGGTGGCTACCTCAGCCGCCCGATCACCGGCCGGATCAGTTCCGAGTTCGGCATGCGCTTCCACCCCATCGACCGCGTCTGGCGGCTGCACGCCGGCCGCGACTTCGCCGCACCGTGCGGGACGCCCGTTCGCGCTGCTGCCCCGGGCGAGATCATCATGGCTGGCTACGCCGCGGGCGCCGGCAACCGAATCGTGATCGACCACGGGATCGTCAACGGCGAGCACCTCGCGACGGTCTACAAGCACCTGGAGGGCTACGCCCAGCGCAGCGGCAAGGTCTCGCGCGGCGAGGTCATCGGTTATGAGGGCAGCACCGGCCTCTCCACCGGTTGTCACCTGCACTTCGAGACCCACGAGAACGGCGAGCCTGTCGACCCGCGTCGCTGGCTGTGACGACCCGGGCTTCGGGTAATGGGTGCGGTCTGCGCCCTCGCGGAAGGTAACCTCGCTCCCGTGGCCAAGGAGACCGGACGAAAGCTCGTCGCGAGCAACCGCAAGGCCCGTCACGACTACCTCATCGAGGACACGTACGAGGCGGGCCTCGTCCTGATGGGCACGGAGGTCAAGGCGCTGCGGATGGGGCGGGCCTCGCTCGTCGACGGATGGGCGGGCTTTGACCGTGACGACGAGCTGTGGCTCGAGGGCGTTCACATCCCCGAGTACTTCAACGGGACGTGGAACAACCACACGCCGCGCCGCCGCCGCAAGCTGCTGCTCCACCGGCGTGAGCTGAACAAGATCCTCCAGGCGACCCGCGAGACCGGGCACACCATCGTGCCGCTCTCGCTGTACTTCAAGGACGGCCGGGCCAAGGTCGAGCTCGCCGTGGCCAAGGGCAAGAAGAACTACGACAAGCGCCATGCCCTGCGCGAACGCCAGGACAACCGCGAGGCAGCCCGCGCCATGTCAGCCCGCACCCGCGGCGAGGACTGAGGTGGACAGCCCGGTCGCACCGGTGCGTCGATCCGCGACGCCGTGGGTGGGATTCTGGGCCTGCCTCGGGCTGATCGTCGCGGCGGTGGTCCTCGCACCGCTGGCGCTGGCTGCGGGGGAGCGGATGCCGGCGCTGCAGGCCTGGGGCCCGGCGCTGGTGCTGCCCACCGAGGAGCAGGCAGACTCCCTGTCAACGCAGTTCCAGGTCCAGTCAGACGGATCGGTCATCGTCACCGAGACGATCCGGTGGCGCTTCCCCGACGGCGAGGATCGCCACGGCATCCTGCGCAACGTCAAGGTCCGCGCGGGCTACCAGGACAGCGAGACCCAGTACCGCTACTACGAGCTGTCCGGGGTGGTGGTCACCTCACCGTCCGGGGCGCCGACCGACATCGCGATCTCCGACATGGGCGCCTTCCGCCAGATCCGGATCGGCAGCCCCTCGCAGACCGTGCGCGGCACCGCCGACTACGTCGTGCAGTTCCGGTTGGCGAACCTGGTCAACGACATCGGTGACGGCACGGCCGAGTTCTACTACAACGTCGTCGACCCCTCGAACGGCTTCCCGCAGCTGGGCGTTCGCGCCGCGGTGACGGCGCCCGTCCCGGCCACCAGGGCCGCCTGCTTCTACGGCGAGCTCGGCGCCGACACACCCTGCCAGGCACAGGCGGGGGCCACCTCGACGTTCAGTTCCCCCGACCTCGCGGCTCGTGAGGGCATGAGCGTGGTGACGTCGTACCCGCGCGACGCCTTCGGCGACCTCACCCCGGACCTTCGCGACGGTGACTCCGAGGCGGGCGGCGGATCACCGGTCAGCCCGGGGCAGGCGCGTGCTCTGGGCTGGTTGGCCATGGGCTTGGGCGTGCTCGGGCCGCTCCTCGCCGGCTCCCTCATGGGCATGCTCGTGTGGACCAGAGGGCGCGACGAGCAGTACGCCGGACTCACCCCGGGTCTGACCCCCGGACCCGGCGAGGACGTCCCCGTCGTCGTCGGCGGCGAGGCGCCCACCGTCGCGGTGCAGTTCAACCCGCCGCCGGGTGTGCAGCCCGGCATGGTCGGCACCATTCTCGATGAGCAGGTCAATCTCGTCGACGTCACGGCGACGCTCGTCGACCTCGCCGTTCGTGGGCACCTGACGATCGCGCGCGATGACCGGGGGATCTTCCGGGCCGACGACTGGGTGCTCTCGCGAACCGCACCCCCGGCATCCGCCGTGCCCCTCGCCCCGTACGAACAGGTGCTCATCGACTCGATCTTCGCCGGGGGCAACCAGATCGCCCTGTCCCAGTTGAAGAACCGCTTCAAGCCCACCCTGGATGCCGTGGAGCGTCTGATGTACGAGGAGGTCGTCGAGCGTGGGTGGTTCCGTCGAAGCCCGGAGCGGGCTCGCGCGGGCTGGACGGGTCTTGGCACGCTGCTGATCTTCGGCTCGGTCTTCGCCGCGTTCTTCCTCGGGGGGATGCTGTCGGGCCTGTTCGCGGACTCCGGCTTCCCGATCTCGCCGACGTGGGTGCTCGTCGGGGGTGGGGTGGTGTCCGGGCTGATCGTGCGAGCCCTCGGCCAGCGGATGGCGGCTCGAACGGCATCCGGCTCAGCCATGCTGGCGCAGTCGCGCGGTTTCGAGCGGTACATCGCCACCGCCGAGGCCAACCAGATCAAGTGGGAGGAAGCCCAGGAGGTCTTCTCGAAGTTCCTGCCGTTCGCCATCGTGTTCGGTCTGGCGGACCGGTGGGCCAAGACCTTCGAGGAGGTGGCGGCGGCTGCGGCTGCCGCGGGGGTGAGCGTTGCGAGCCCCACGTGGTACGTGGGGAACTGGGGCACCGGCGGCTTCTCCGACGTCGCCTCGAGCATGGACTCGTTCTCGACCGTGGCTGCCGGCACGTTCGTCTCGACCCCGGGTTCGTCCGGGTCGAGCGGGTTCAGCGGAGGCGGCGG